>CAZWZZ010000300.1:0-7181 GCA_964638395.1 uncultured Caldilineaceae bacterium | reverse complement strand
CCTTGCAGGTTTTAGAAACCTACAAGGATGAACGCGAGAAAAAGAAAAAGTGTGCTGAAAATTCAGCACACTTTGTATGGTACAGTTCAGTTAGGTCAACTAGGCCAACGAAACATCTTGAGCTTGGGGCCCTTTTTGGCCTTCAACCACGGTAAATTCTACCCGTTGCCCTTCTTCGAGGGAACGATAGCCGGTGCCGTTGATGGCGCTATAGTGGACGAAAACATCTTTGCCACCTTCTCGCTCGATAAAACCGAAGCCTTTGGTAGCGTTAAACCACTTAACAGTGCCGATAACGCGATCTCCCACTGATGCAAACCTCCTTTCTTATAGATTTGGATGATGCTAGAGGTTCAACATCAATTTCAGATCGAGGTCTTACTTTAGACTGAACGACTACTAACAACGCATAACACAATAGCACGATTTTACATACCTGTCAAGTTAACTACAGCCGTTCTAAACATGAGGAACGCGCCCCTACCGGTTTCCATAGATCAGGTCCTACGGTTCGACAACGATCCGCTCGATGGTGTCGCCGACGGCAATCGAGCGGACGACTTCCATACCCTCTTCGACCTGGCCAAAAACGCTGTATTGCCCATCCAGGAACTCGGTCGGGGCCAGAGTGATGTAGAATTGGCTGCCGCTCGATTCACGGTCGGGGTTGACCTGGTCGGGCAGGCGGGCCATCGCCAACGCCCCCTCGATGTGGTTCAGTTCGAACTCGCCGGGTACGGTGTAGCCGGGACCGCCGCTGCCTTGCCCCAGCGGATCACCGCCCTGGATGACAAAGCCGGGTTCGACCCGGTGGAAGGTCAGGCCATCATAGAAGCCTTCGTTGCTGAGGAAGATAAAGTTGTTGACGTGTTCCGGCGCGGCCTGAGCATCGAGCGACACCACAATGTCTCCCTTGCTCGTCTGGATAGTGGCCCGGTAGGTGCGGCCGGTGTCGATGGTGATTGGCGGTTTGGCCGAGTAATAATCGGCCCGCTCAGCCGGGGACACATCGGCCAGGCTACGGCCCGCCTCCGATTGAGCAGCGGCCTCGGTCTCGCTTTCAGTCTCGCTCTCGGCCGGGGACGCTTCGTCAACTGGAGCGGGGGCTTCCTCCGGCGTGGGAGCAGCACCGCCACAACCGGCGACGACCATCATCACCAGCAGACCAGCGACGAGGAGGCGGATCATTCGATTGGTTGCTCGGTATTTCATCGACAGCTACGACTCGCTGATGGTTACTTGGATCATTTTGTCCCCATTCTTGAGCGACTCGACGATCTCTTGCCCACTCGTCGTTTGCCCGAAGACGGTGTGCCGCCCATCCAGGTGGGGTTGGGGACCGTGGCACAAAAAGAATTGAGAGCCGTTGGTGTTGGGGCCAGCATTGGCCATGCTCAAGCTGCCCCGCTGATGGCGATGGGGATTGCTGCTGCCCACCTCATCCTCGAAGCGGTAGCCGGGGCCACCGCTCCCGTCCCCCTTGGGGCAGCCCCCCTGCGAGACAAAGCCGGGAATGACCCGGTGAAAAGTCAGGCCGTCATAAAAGCCATCTTTGGCCAGAAAGACGAAGTTATTGACCGTTTTCGGGGCTTCGGCGGCAAAAAGATCAACCTCGATGTCTCCCTGGGCGGTTTTGAAAGTAGCTTTGTAATTTTTAGCCGGGTCGATGACCATCGGCGGGTAACTGTCATACTGCTTCACAATTTTCTCCTTATTGTTGGAACTGTCGATTTGTAGCACAAATTGTTAATTTGTGCCGTTCTGCTTTACCTAACCCGGAACAATTTAGCAAATTATTCTACAATTGGTAATGGATGCTGTACGTGCCGGATTATAACATTCAGTTTGGAAGTGTGGCAAACAGGCTCAGTCGAGCCGGTGGGGAGCGCCCAGGCGAATGATTTTGTCCTGGCTGTGCTTCAAATTTTTGGTGACGTTGGCCGTGTCGATGACGACCCGACTGTGGTTGACCACCCAGCCATAATCGATCAAGCGGTGGCCGGTGACGATGACGCAGCCATCGGCCCAGGCCAATGTTTCTTCCGTTAAAGAGACGCTTTCAAACTGGGCCGGCTCCCGCAGCACAGTATCCCCCCCCACGCCGAAGTGGGGCACATAGGGGTCGTGGTAAGCGACATCCGCGCCCCGTTTCAACAGCAACTCAATCACCCGTTCGGCGGGAGAGTTGCGGGCATCGTCGATATCCGGCTTGAAAGCAACGCCTAACAGCAAAATATTGGCTCCGCGCAGACTCTGGCCGTGATGGTTGAGGCCCTGGCTGATGAGATCGACCGTATGGTAGGGCATATCGCCGTTGACCTCGGCGGCCAGCTCGATGAAGCGGGTGTAAAAATCATACTCTCGTGCTTTCCAGGAGAGATAGTAGGGATCGACCGGAATGCAGTGGCCGCCCACGCCGGCCCCCGGATAGAAGGGCATAAAGCCAAAGGGTTTCGTCTGCGCCGCCTCGATGACTTCCCAAAAGTCGATCTCCATGCGCTCCGATAAGACGGACAGTTCGTTGACCAGGGCGATGTTGACGCTACGGAAGATGTTCTCCAAAAGTTTGGTCATCTCCGCCGCTCGCGGGGTGGAGACGATACAAATCTCCGGTGTCAGATGGGCCAGGATATTGCCGGCCAGTCGGGCCGACTCCGCATTGATGCCGCCGACCACTTTGGGTGTGTTTTCAACGGTGTAATCAGTACGACCGGGGTCGATGCGCTCCGGGGAGAAGGCCAGAAAAAAATCCTGCCCGGCGACCAGGCCGCTCTTTTCAAGAATCGGTTGGACGATTTCCTCGGTTGTACCGGGATAGGTGGTACTTTGCAGCACGATCAAGTGACCCGGTCTGAGGCGAGGGACAATGTCGGTCGCGGCCTGCTTGACGTAGCTCAGATCGGGCGCTTTGACCGAGTCGAAGGGGGTGGGGACACAGATAAAAATGACATCAACCTGGCTGAGGGCATCATAAGCGGTGGTCGCTTTGAAATAACCGCTTTCCGTGAGCGGAGCGACGGCCAGTGAGGGCACATCGGGAATGTAACTGACGCCCTGGTTCAGAGCCTCGACCCGCTCCGGGCTGATGTCCAGGCCGATGGTCTTGTAGCCAACCCTGGCCAACCCCACAGCCAGGGGCAGCCCGACGTAGCCCAGCCCGACCACACCGACCGTGGCCGACTTCTCCTCGATTTTCGACAATGCCTGCTGAAAGATGGTCTGTGTGTTATTATTGTTCATAAATCAACCCGCATCCGCGATTCGTGTTTCGATCTCGGCAATAAATTGATCCCAACTGGCCGCTTCGCCTTCGGGGGCAGCCGCTTGCGCCTGTTGGGCAAAGGTGAGCGCTTCCTGGAATTGGGCGGTATCCCGATAGAGGATGGCCAAATTTTTCAGGCTGTCATAATCGTTGGGCAACTGTTGCAAAACCTGTTGGTTCTGTTCGATGGCCCCCTCCACATTCCCTTGTTGAGCGTATATGAAAGCCAGAGCGCTGTGGGCCTCAACATCGGAGGTATTTTGAGTAAGAAATTGGTAGAGCGGCTGGGCTTGCTGGAGGTTGTTCATGGCCAGATGAATGTTTGCCAACTCTTTAATCGTGCGCGTCGAGTTGTCTCCCAGTTCTATCGCTTTTTCGAGGTAAGCTACGGCCTGCTCCGGCTGACCGGCCAGGTTGTAGGCGTGGCCGATGGCCCACTGGACACGGGCATTATTCGGTCTGGCTTCGGCCACCGCTTCCATTGCAGCGACAATATCCTCCAGCCGGCCGGCGGAGATGTAGAAATTGAGGCGCTGATCGAGAAATTGGTCGGCAAAGACGGCCATCCCATCGCTGCCGCGTACCGTCAAGCTCATACCTTCGCTGTGGGCTTGGAGAGCCGGCTCAACGTCCCCTTTGGCCGCGTAAGTATCCCCCAACAAAACCCAGGTGGGTGGGTAGCGCGGGTCGATTTCCGCCGATATTTTTAGGCGGTCGATGGCGGCTTCATAATCTTGGAGAACGTAGTGAGTTTGGGCCCACAAATTGTGGTAAATGACGTTGGAAGGGGCTAACGTCGTGGCCCGTTCGAAGAAGTCGATGGCCTGGTCATACATTGCGGGATCAAAAACCTGGCCCAGGGTGAAGTAGTAGCGGCCCATGTTGCCGGTGTTGTCCGGGTTGTAGGGGTTGATGCGTCTGGCTTCGAGAGCGATTTCCTCACCCCGTCGCCAGGCGGCGTTCCTTTGATCCGGTTCCAACCGCCCATCCTGGGCCATCAATTGATAATCGAGGGCCAGCATCAGATAGTAGAAATCCTCGTCGCTGTCCAGAGAGCGAGCTTTGTCGTGCAGGGCGATGGCTTCATTCCACTGTTGATTGCTGCGGTAGCGATCCCCTTCTTTCAGGAAAATGTCAGCCCGGACGACGTTGATGTTTTTGAACCACATCACCATCACGATAGCGATCAGGAGGGGCGGATAGAGCCACCAATTTTCAGCCCGCCAGAAAGAGAGCCGCCGCAGATTACCCCAGGACAGCATCAGGGCAAAGGCAGCCATCAGCAGGAAAAGGAACACGTAGAAAATGACCAAACTATTGGCCAAAACAGCAGCGGCCCGGATGACATCGTCGATAGAAGTGACGGCAATACGCTGGCTGAGTTGAATGGTGTGCATAGTGTAATAAATAAAGAAATAGAGCAGCGAGGGAATAACATAAAGAGCGATGGCCCTGCCCCACCGAATTTTGGAGGACCATTCTGCCTGACGGACCACTAAATCGGAGAAGGCAATCGCCAGACCGATAAGCCAGGTGATGGCAAACATCCACAGCAGGCTCATACTGTCACTATCGCCGGGGGTGAAAGTGAATTGGGGGGTGATGAAGTCGAAGGTAATAATTATCAAAATCATGGCCATCGCCAGGCTTTGCGCTCCCAGGACTTTTTCCCAGCTTTCACCGGTGGCGGCATAGCCACGCACCGAGGCGTTACCGAAGCCGGCTGCCGAGGTCCGTTTGCGTCCCGCCCGGCGGCGGCTCTTTTTGCCGCGCCGTTTCTCGACGACCGGTTCTTCCACCTCTTCGTCAGTCTCCGCCTCGGCATTCTCCTCGGCCTCGAGTTGGATCATGCGGGAAATGGCCACCATCAACCCGGCATAGGCCCAGAAGTAAGTGTAGGTCGCGGCGATAGAAAAGACGAAGTGGACTTCAATAAAGTGACCAATGATAGCGCCTAAAAGCCCAATCAGGATGAGGTGGTAGCCGACATCCGGCAGGCTGCTGTCGGGCTGGGGAAGGATGGCTCGCCAAATCAGATAGGCAATCAACCCCACAATGAGGCCAAACGGCAGACCCAGCGGGACAAAGGTCAAACCACCATCGGCCAAATAAGCCACAAGCCCCCCGGCCAGGGCAAAAAAGATCAGAACGCCGATTAACCCCCGTTGGGAGGCTGTATCGGAAGCCCAGCCTAGCCACTTTAGGGCATAGTAAAAGAGGGCGATCATCAAAAAGTAGAAAGCCAGAAAGCCGAGCAGACCGGTGATGACCAGCGTATCGACCGTTTCGTTGTGGGAGCGGTCGGCGGAACTGCCCCGGTTCTCGACGTGGGCCAAGTCGGGCGGATAGACGTAGGCGAAGGCGTTGAACATCGACTCCGGGCCGTAGCCGATGAGGGGCCGGACGGCGTTGAAGGGATCGGGGCTGACGACATCATCATCAGGGACGCCTAATGGCTCGTGGGGTTGAACCAGTTCCAAAGCGGCATCCCAGATCAGCACCCGAACGCGCCCGGTGCCACCTTCGGTTTGGGTAATTTGAGATAAACGGCTGACGTAGGGCAATTGTCGAATGGGGTCCAGATAGGGATCAAACCCGGTATCTCGCAGGTTCAGGCCGAGAATGAAGAGAATAGCCACAGTCCCCACGCCCAACCAACTGATCCACAGCCAGCGCCATCCTTTTTCGCTAACGCCCATGTAGGTGTAGGTCCCCAAAAAGCCGAGCAGTCCGCCGATAGCAGCACTGAGGAGAGGGATCGTATCGATTTGTGCCCCCGAGGCCAACAATACATTTTCCAGAAAAATGCCGACGTAGTAACCAAGGCCCCCCATTAAGGCACTGACCAGCAAGAGCGGGGCGACGAAGACCAGGCCCGACGCAAATTCGAGGGGCGACAGACTGGCGGTGTCAGAGTCCAGTTGGCGCAGGATGAGCAACAGCAGCAGGCCCATCACAAAGCCGGCTCCCAGAATACCCAACATCGGTCCCCGGCTCTGGCTAAAGACAACCGTCAAGGTTTGGATGGCCAGGGCAAAAATATAAACAGCGGCCAGAACGGTGTGGCCCCAAGAGGCTTCTTCCTCGGTGACGATAGCCGTCATCGACTTGACCAGACGGACGATAGTCAGGGGCATAACCATAATCAAATAGGAGGCCACAAAAATGGCGTTGCCCAATGTCGAGGCCACGCGGGTGGTCACATCCCCGGCCCAGGGCAGAGGATCAAGCCCGTACCGCTGCACGATCCCGTACAGGCTGATGGGGATGCTGGCAATAATGGCGATGGTAATCAGCCGGTTGACTTGTTCTTTGGTACGCAGCGTGCCGGCCATCAACGCAAAAATGACGATGTAGGAGAGGGCTGAGTAAGTACCCTGTAAACGCTGGTAGGAGCCCCATAGACTGACCGAGGGGGAAATGGAAAAAATAGTGCTGAGAATATAAAAGAGGACAAAGAGGGCGGTCGGCAGAAAGAGGGGTATTTTTAGCCAGCGCCGAAAATGGTCGACGATTGGCACAGCGGAGTCTCCATTGCCTCCATTGCTTCCATTGCCTCCATTAGAAACAGTCCGTCCCTGTTCGACAACCATCACGATCCAGGCCAAGCTCATAACCAGGGCGATGGAGCGCAACAGGGTGATTTTGTCCGGTTCGAAGGTGCGGGCCGAGTAGATGTTGAAAAAGAGGGGCACGGCGATGATGGCTGCCAGCCACCCGGCTTCGATGAACTTTTCGCAGAAAATTGAGAGTTTAGTTTGCATAAGATTTCAGCCTAAAAACTAATACTAAGGTGTATCTGCCGACTCATCTGTTATTTTTTTCAGAAACCGATTTACATCCTGAGTCAGATAGGGATAAAGTTGCTGTGCCCGCTTGATATTGAAATTCAATTCCTCAAAATCAATGGGCACATTGT
>CAZWZZ010000299.1:0-7210 GCA_964638395.1 uncultured Caldilineaceae bacterium | reverse complement strand
TGATAGAGCCGTTCGTGAGGTGTGATCCACTCGGCACTGTCGGTCACAATACAGTGTGATTCTGAGAGGGCTTCGGTAAAATATCGACGGTTAAAGGATGGCAAGTTTGAATACCACCGCCACAAAAAGTCATAAAAGTCAGAATATTGGGCCGGTTCACTCACCAGACTACGCCCATCGAATAGCTTGAATACGTCGGCAAATTCAAGCTGTTTCGCCCCAAGTTGGCTTAAAAACTGGGCCGTAGTATCGGTTCGTTCCAAATCGGGTAATGGAAAACGGCGATCCCGAGACAACTGAGTGACATTAAAAAATTCTTGGAACTCGTCGGCTTGCTCTGCTGCGCCGAGGGGTGTGAAGAGGATTTGATTGGGAGAAGTAGGTATCTCATCGAGCGTCGGTACGAAAGCACAAGTTCTGAGTTGACGGCAAATGGCTGCCTGTAAATGGGCGGCAAAGCCTGCCGGATTCTCACCAGGTACTAGAATTTCTACAACCCGTTTATCCTGTGGAAAACGTTTTACCAGCGATGGAACAACAGCCTCCTGCAAGTAAATAGCAATTTGTTCAACAAGCCAACGATTGTATTGCCAAGAGTCATCAACATATTTACGGTCAGATTTAATGTAGAAGTCACCGTGGATCAGATAATTCAAGCCTAAACTAACTTCTGTGGGGAAATAGACAAATAATCGACGGGACAGGTTGTTATCCACATCCAGACACCCCTCATTATCCAACGGAAAGGCCACGGAGAAGCCTACTTTCTCCACCCGATTCCAGGTCTGATCTTTTAACTCATTGATGATTTCACGGTTGTCAATCACCTGTTTTGGAGTATCAAAAAGAAGCCAGCGAGAGTGCAGTTTATCATTCCTAAACAAAGCAACATCTTGTCCCGAAAATTCAGCCTCCAAAGGTTCAACTTTTTTATGCAACCGAAGATGAAGCTGACCCTTAATAATCACCTCTATTTCATCAATACCATTCAGAAAGAGGAGTAAGATAGGGTAGATATCTTGGTCAATACGTTTCTGGACACGTTCTACACCGACATCCCTCCGTAGAGGCAGTCGAATAACTGTGGCAAATTGCTCTTGCTTCAGAAACGTTTGAACCAGTGATTTATCTTTGCCCAGTTTGCTGACCGGGTAGGGAAACACAAACCGGGTAATTGGAAGTTTCAAATCATCCCGCTGCACAATTTTTTTTATTTCCCGATGGCAAGTTTTCCGGTCGAAGCGAAATTGAACGATTTGTGAGAAAATTTCAGGTGCTTCGGTTATTTCAAGAACAGATTTAAAACCAATCCCTTTGTGCCCGATAGATTTATTGGGGTCTTTTGAGCTTTTACCCCACTGATAAATACTGTCCACATCTTTTTCCAGGAAAGGAACGCCATCATTCGCTATTATTAAAGCTGAGTCTGTTATCTCGATTCGGACACGATAGCGTTTTTCTTTGGCCCAGTCGGGATCATTTTTGGCCAATACAATGGCATCATTAGCGTTTTGCAAAAGTTCAAACAAATAGCGGCCGTGATAATCTCGCGTGGTACTGGCCTCAACATTGGCTAGACTGGGTAAATCAATATCCAGATACGTTGTTTTCTCATCATGGTTGACCTTGATGAGACGCAGAGCTTCTCGTGATAGGCATTTAACGAATTTTTGTCCGGTTACATTTTCACAGTTGTTGCTTGACATCTAACTTTTCCTGAAATGATTTGAGGATTCTAGCTCAAGAATGAATTGAGGCTATGTATCAACTTTGATAAAACTGGTCTGGGTCGCCTGCGGGTCGGTTAGTCCGCCCCGTCCCAAGCCACAATCGCTTCCAGCAGCGTTCGCTCGTGGCTTTTCGGTTCAGTCATCTCCAAGATGACCTGGATTACGGCCCACAACAGATCATTCTGGACCCCACCTGATCCAACTTGAAGCACCGTTAGCTGTAGCGAATTTTTTATCTGCGTTCAGTTTATCACAAACCGACAAAGATGACAATATGTGCAAGCTGGAAAAGTGGTCAGGACTCTGTCAGATATCTATTACCGGCTGGCCTGGGTCAATTTGCCGCTATTAGGCGGAGAGGACAGGTTTACGCTGCCCTCTTTACAAACCGCCATCCTCAAAAATGATAATCTGTCTCACCTCAACCTCCCCCCCAACCAAAACAACCGGCCTCTGCCCCCATCGGCCCCTTGCTGGATGGGCCGCTGTCGGCGCTCCCCGGCCCGGTGGGTTGACGCGCTGTTGTTCCTCGCGGCGTGCCGGGGCGGTGGGGGTTCGGTGGGTGGGGGCGGTTGCTCGTCCGGCTCCATTTTCTTTTTCTCAAAAAGCTGACTATAATCATTTCAGACGATACCGCATCTAATTTTTTAGGGAGCGTGACCCATGACCCAACAAACGACAATCTTACCGAGTGTCCTGACCTTGGAAGAAGTAGCGCATTACCTCCGCCTGCCCGCAGACGTGGTGGAGCGCCAGGCGGTCAAGGGGCAAATCCCAGGACGGCAGATTGAGAATAGCTGGCGGTTTCTCAAAGTGGCGATTGATGATTGGCTGCGGGGTCAGAGCAGCCGTTCCCTGCTGCTGCAACAAGCCGGCAGCTTTGCCGATGATGAGATGCTCCATGAACTGCGCGACACGATTTATGCCCACCGAGGGCGACCGGAAACCGAAGAAGCCACGCCCTGATGCACTTGCTGGATACGGATACCCTGACCCATTTGTATGCCGGGCAACCTCGGGTTATCAAACGCCTGGAAGACGTGGCCGACTCGGAGGTCGGCACCACCGTCATCACCAAAATCGAGATATTGCGGGGGCGTTTCGAGTTTGTGTTGAAAGCAGCGACGGGGACTGAACTCCTGAGAGCGCAGAAATTATTGGCTCGCTCGGAAGAGCGTTTAGGGCAGATTCTGGTCGTTTCTATCAATGAGGCCGCTATCGCCCAATTTGATCGTTTACGGTCTACAAAAAAGTTACGTAAGATTGGTCGAGCCGACCTGCTGATTGCCAGCATCTGCCTGGCGCACCGGGCGACGTTAGTCACCCGTAACACTCGTCATTTCAGACAAGTGCCTGGTTTGCCCCTTGAAAATTGGGTGGATTGACCTATTGGAAGTAATCTCTCCCACCCCAACTCCCCCCAAACAAAATGACCGGCCTCTACCCCCACCGGCCCCTTGCTGGCTGGGCCGCTGTCGGCGCTCCCCGGCCCGGTGGGTTGACGCGCCGTTGTCCCCCTCGGCGCAGCGGGGTTGTGGTGGCTCGGTGGGGGGTGGGCTACGATTTTGATTTTAGCGTTAAGTGCCGTACACTATATTCTATCCCACATGAACTGCTCAACTGTTTAGGAGTCTACATGATGCAGGCTGTAGAATTTCAAGCCAAAATCAAAAATGGAAAGATTGAGATTCCCTCTCAATATCAGGACAAACTCAAAAACGTGGTCCGGGTCATCATTTTAACGGACGATAGCGAAACACCCGCGAATCTCATTGACCAACTTTTAGCCACCCCGCTCAAAGTTAAAAACTTCAAACCGCTATCGAGAGCAGACATCTATGAGCGATCTTGAGGAGCCTCAACCACGTTGTTTCGTCGATACCAATATTTGGCTCTATGCCTTCATTGAAGCGGAGGATGCCCAGAAGAGCCTCGCCGCTAAAGCAGTGCTCCAAAAGCCGGATGTGGTCGTCAGCATACAGGTGATAAACGAAGTGTGCGTCAATATGTTAAGGAAAGTATCTCTGGCTGAAAAGGAGATACAGGCGCTTATCACCGCCTTTTATGAAAAGTATACGGTGACCACCATTGATAAAGTCACCTTGCTTAAAGCCTCTGAACTGCGCGAGACGTATAGCTTGTCGTATTGGGATAGTCTGATCGTGGCCAATGCTCTGAATAGTGACTGTGCGGTTCTTTATAGCGAAGATATGCAAGATGGTTTGCACATTGAGCAACGGTTAACCATTATCAACCCCGTTAAGTAACGTTGTAAATACACAAGTATTCCCTCCCCCCAACCAAAACGACCGGCCTCTGCCCCCACCGGCCCCTTGCTGGCCGGGCCGCTATCGGCGCACCCCGGCCCGGCGGGTTTACGCGCCAGTGTTCCCCTCGGTACGCCGGGGTTGGGGTGGTTCGGCGGGGGGCTTCTTCACTTTTATAGCCCTGGAATTTGCCTATTGACCGCTGCGTAGTACTGTGGTACTATATAGACAGGTAGGGGAGGATGGTTAACCTAGAACCTAGAAACCTAGAAGCCCCCCCCTCTCTCCTTATCAGGAAGAAAGGCGCAGATTATGTGGATTAGAGGCCCTTAATTTGAGGTGGCGGTATCATTTTTGACAAATGAAGCGGGCTAAACCAGGCATCAGTTTGTGATTTGTTTAAATAGAAACTGATTAGGGGAGGGTATTTTAAATTAAAATCAAAGTGTCTTTTTAAAGAAACGGCGAAGGGGAGATAGGGGTACCCCTTCTAGGTTTCTAGGTTCTAGGTTTATACCGGAACCGGATTATTTTTTGGCGAAGCAGCCTGATCGGGCTGTTTTTTTGTTGCCTACGGACTACTCCACCGGCCCCTTGCTGGCTGGGCCGCTATCAGCGCTCCCCGGCCCGGTGGGTTGACGCGCCGTTGTCCCTCGCGGCGTGCCGGGGTTGTGGGAGTTCGGTGGGGGTGTTTGTTCGCTCGACTCCATTTTCTTTTTCTCAAAAAGCTGACTATAATCATTGAGAGCAGAGTGAAAGGTTATAGATAATGGAAGCGATCCGATTACATCAGACGATACAAAAAGATGGCGAACTGTCGCTGACCGATTTGCCGGTCGTCAAGGGGCAGCAAGTGGAAATTGTCCTGTTACTCAATCCGGTTTCTGCCGAGGCAAAACGCCCCGTGATGACGGCTCAACAGTTACTCAATTCGGGATTGATCGGCATTTGGAAAGAGCGGACGGACATTTCAGATAGCACCGCGTATGCCCGTCAACTCCGCGAACAGGCGCAACGGCGATCCGACATCGGAAGCATAGGTAGCGATGAAAATTCTGGATAGCGATATTATGATTGACCTGCTGCGCCACTATCCCCCGTCAGTGGCTTGGCTGGCTGCCTTGGGCAGCGAGGAACTGCTGCTACCCGGCTTCGTGGTGATGGAGTTGTTACAGGGCTGTCACGATAAAGCTGAACAACGACAGGTCGAAAAGGTCTTGACTGCTTTCGAGACGGTGTGGCCTTCACCCCAGGTTTGTGACGACGCTCTGACCGTTTTTGCCGACTATCACCTGAGCCACAAACTGGGTTTATTGGATGCCTTGATTGGGCAGACGGCGGTGGCCTTGAATCTCCCTTTGCACACCTTCAACCGTAAACATTACGCGATCATTCCTAATCTTGTCATCGTGGAGCCATACAGTAAACCCTAATTATTGTAGGATAGCCAATGATGAACTGGAAAGAATGGGATGTTGCCGCCCAGGATGAAACCTTGTGGCAGGATCATATCGAAAAAGGATTGCTCAAAGCTGAGTATCTGGAGGCGTACCGGTTACGGCTTTGGTTTGAAGAAGAATTGGACGTGTCGATCTATGAGTTGGATTTTTATCCGCTCATCGTGACGGACAATCCGGGCGGCGTCTTTGAGGCCCTGAAAGATCAAGAACGGTTTCAGGCGGTCGAAGGAGCGTATGCCTTGGTGTGGTTAGATCCGGAGAGCGGGGTCTATGATGAAAAGACGATAGATATTGCCCCGGAGTGCATTCGATTTTTCTGCGAAAAGTATGGCAAGACGGTGAAAGCAACCGAGCCAGCCGTGCTTGCCTAGCCAAGCCGTCCCACCCCAACCTCCCCTCCCAACAAAATGACCGGCCTCTGCCCCCACCGGCCCCTTGCTGGCTAGGCCGCTTGCGGCGCTCCCCGGCCCGGTGGGTTTACGCGCCGTTGTCTCCCTCGGCGAATCATTTCCAAATTCCAGGATAATAATTTGATACTGTACGGCAAAGCCGTATAATATCGGTATGATCTTCATCGAAACCACCACGTTCACGAAACTGATCGGCTCGTATCTGGCCGATGAGGAGTACCGGGGACTGCAAGGATTTTTGTTTGAGCGTCCCGATGCCGGAAAGATTGTGCGCGGGTCGGGCGGGGTTAGAAAACTACGCTGGGCCGTAGCCGGTCGGGGAAAACGTGGGGGGATTCGGGTCATTTACTATTGGAAACGGCGAGATAACGAAATATGGCTGTTGACCGTGTATGGCAAAAGTGAACGGGAGACCATACCGAGCCATATTCTGAGACAAATAGCGGAGGAACTTAACGATGGCTGACCGAGATATTGGGTTGGAAATATTGGAAGGGATTCGGGAAATTAAAGATTATAAAGCGGGTAAGATAGAGTTAAGAACTCGCGAACTACAGGAACCCTCAACCCCGCAAGAAATTCGTAAACAGTTAAATCTGTCGCAAGCGGCGTTTGCCGGCTTGATGGGGGTCAGCTTGCGAACGGTCCAGGATTGGGAACAGGGTCGGCGTAAACCAAGCGGCCCGGCGAAATCCTTGTTACGAATAGCCGAACAACGCCCAGAGGTGTTTATGGAGTTGGCGTAGGTTCAGCAGCTTCCCCCCCCAACAAAATGACCGGCCTCTACCCCCACCGCCCCCTGGCTGGTTGGGCCGCTTGCGGCGCTCCCTGGCCTGGTGGGTTGACGTGCCGTTGTCCCCCTCGGCGTGCCGGGGCAGTGGGAGGTGCGGTGAGGAGCAGACAGTATGGAACGAGATAGGCATTTTCGTGGGGCTGGGGTATAATGACGGGCAGGTTTCAATCAACCACAGGAGATACCGATGAGCCAAAAGATTATAGGCCGCTATATTGTCACAGACCCCAAGATTTGCCACGGTAAGCCCACGTTTCGGGGAACACGGATTATGGTCTCTCAGGTGTTAGAGATGGTGGCCGCCGGAATGACCTGGGAGGCGATTATTGAGCAATGTCATGACAGCATCACCAAAGAAGCTATTTCTGAAGCTGTCACGTTGGCCAGTCGAGTGTTTGCGGAACATGCCCACGAGTATGTTCTGGAAGCAATGGCTGCATGAACATCTTAGATGAGAATATTCTCAAAGACCAACGGGAGTTGTTATTAAGTCGGCGGGTAAAGATTCGTCAAATTGGTTACGATGTCGGGCGTAAGGTGTACTGTATAC
>CAZWZZ010000298.1:0-7213 GCA_964638395.1 uncultured Caldilineaceae bacterium | reverse complement strand
CTCTGGAAGAGCGGTTCACCTACGATCCGGAACGGAACATCTTCTTTATCAACTTTGAAGGGCACGCTGTCAAAACCAGCGAGGATGTCCGGGAAATGCAGCGGGTTGTCGAGGAGATGCTGGCCCCGCTCGATAAAAAGGTGTACACCATCGCCAATTATGATAACTTTACGATTTCTCTGGATGTGATGGATGAGTATACCCGCATGGTGGAGGCAAAGCGGGAGCGGTTTTACTCGAAAGTGACCCGCTACACCACCAGCGCCTTCAACCGCATGAAGCTGGGCGACGCTCTGACCGAGCGGGACTTACGGCCCCATATTTACGAAACGCCGGGCGAGACTCGTAAGTAGCTTGTCGGTGAACGGATAAAGAACGGATTAACGGATGGTCACCGTCTCGATCTGTCCTATCCGTTAATCCGTTAGCCATCCGTTTACCGATTGGGCGGCGACACCATCCAACTGCCGCTACTCCATGAATTACGCATAATCGGTACTTAAACAAAACGAGCTTAGCCATTCGATCTGCCCAGGAGTTGAGCGGCGGCTTGTGGCCCTAAACGCTGTTCGAGGTAAGTTTGCCAATTTTCGGGGGTATTCATTTCTAAAATCTTATCGACCTGGGCCCGATGGTCTTCATAATAACTGAGAGCATCGTACACTTGGGCCACCGTCAGGTGGGGTAAAATATCGGTAGCGATTTCTTGAGGCGTGTAACCGGCCTGGGAATACCCGACGATAACAATAGATTGCAATTGCACCCCCTTCGATAAACTCAGGACACGGCTTCGATACAACCTCATTCTTCGGTTTACTCAGGGTGCTACAGTCTGCTGATTATATCACATAAACAAATAGTTTGAGAAACAGCTATGACTTCCATCACCCAACAAGACATTTTTCGAGCCAGAAGACGGATCGCCCCGCTGGCCCGGCAGACGCCGCTCCTGCACTCGCTGCCGCTCAGTGAGCGCAGCGGCGGCGACATCTACCTCAAATTGGAAACCCTCCAGCCGACCGGGGCCTTCAAAATTCGGGGGGCGGCCAACAAACTGCTGGCTCTATCCGAGGCGGAGAAAGCGGCCGGGGTGATCGCCGTCTCGACCGGCAACCACGGGCGAGCGGTGGCTTACGTAGCCAAACAGGTGGGGCTGCCCGCCGCCGTCTGCCTCTCCGAGCGGGTGCCGGCCAACAAGGTTGAGGCCCTGCGGCAGCTACAGGCCGAGGTGGTCATCCACGGCCAGAGCCAGGATGAGGCCGGGGAGCGGGCCGCCGCTCTCATCACCGAGCGGCGGGCGACGCTGGTGGCCCCCTTCGACGATCCCCTCATCATCGCCGGGCAGGGCACGCTGGGGCTGGAACTGCTGCTGGAGCTGCCCGACGTGGCCACGGTGCTGGTTCCCCTCTCCGGCGGCGGGTTGATCGCCGGGGTGGCTCTGGCCCTGAAAGCGGCCAACCCGGCCATCCGGGTCATCGGCATCTCGATGGCGCGGGCGGCGGTGATGGTCCGCAGCCTGGAGGCCGGGCAGCCGGTGCAACTGCCGGAGGAGGAAACCCTGGCCGACAGCTTGCAAGGCGGCGTCGGCCTGGACAATCAATACACCTTCTCGATGGTGCAGCAGTACGTCGATGAGGTGATTTTGCTCTCCGAAGCGGAGATTGCCGCCGGGATGCGCTTTGCCTTCAAAGAACATCATCTGGTGTTAGAAGGAGCCGGGGCCGTCGGCATTGCCGCCCTGCTTCAGCAAAAGATCGAACCCCTCCATCCGCCCGTGGTAGCCGTTCTCAGCGGCGGGAATGTGGATGTGGCTGCGTTTTTGGAAGTTGTCAACGGGGGAGATTAGAGATTGGGAGATTAGAGATTAAGGTTTGACCAATCTCCCCATCTCCTTATCTCCCAATCCCTAACGGAGTACGCTTTTGGACATCAAACCTGACTCTCCCTTTTTTTTAGCCGCCCTCAAAGATTTTCAGCGAGCCAGGCAGCGGGGTATGCTGGAGCGGATGTTGGCTCACCTGGCCGGGAAATCGGATGATTTGCTGGCCTACGATGAGGTGGCCGAGAGCCTGCACGCCGGCGACCCCATCGAGCGGGGGTTGCAAACCATTCCCCTGGATAAAATCGTGGGCAGCGTCAACCGCTACGCCGATTTTACCCGTACCTTTCTGCCCCGGCGCAGTAGCGGCAAACGGCGCTGGGCCGAGGTCAAGGCGGTCATCAAACAGCGGGGCGAGATTCCGCCGATCATCGTTTTCCAGATCGACCAGGTCTACTTTGTGCTGGACGGCAACCACCGCGTCTCCGTGGCCCGCGAGTTGGGCTATCGCTACATCCCGGCTTACGTGACCGAAATCGAGACCCCGGTTCCGTTAGCCCCCGATACCGGGCCGGATGAGCTGATTTGCAAGGCCAAATATGTCCAATTTTTAGAGGAAACCCAACTCAAGACGGCCCGGCCCGCCCTGGACCTGGGCGTGACCGCGCCGGGGCAGTATCGGCTCTTGAGCCAACAGATCGAGCAGCACCGGCAGCGGTTGAGCCGGACGCAAGCGGGCGAGGTCTCCACCCCGGCGGCAGCGGTCGATTGGTATGATAATCTTTACCTGCCGCTGGTCCGCATCATTCGGGAGCGGGGCGTGTTGCGTTACTTTCCTGAGCGAACGGAGACCGACCTATACGCCTGGGTGGTGGCCCACCAGAGCGAACTGCGCGAATCGTTGGGCTGGGAGGTCAACCCCGACCAGGCGGCGGATGATCTGGTGGCCCAATTTAGCCACGAACCGAAACAGGTGATTCATCGCCTGAAGGAGCGGATGTTGGATGCATTGACGCCCGATCCCCTGGAGGCCGGACCGCCGCCGGGCCAGTGGCGGCGAGAGCAGGTCTCCACCCACCACGACGAGCGGCTGTTCATCGACATTTTGGTGCCGATGAGCGGTCTGGCCGTCGGCTGGCAGGCCCTCGACCAGGCGTTCGTGGTGGCCGAGCGGGAGCATGGCCGGCTGCACGGTCTGCACGTTATCCCCGGCCCCACGCCCGACGCGGCGGCGGAGTCCCTGCGCCAGCAATTCAACGAACGCTGCGCCCAGGCCAACCTGCCGGGCGAGTTGACCTTCGAGCAGGGCCAGGTTCCCCGCAAAATCTGCGAGCGTGCCCGTTGGAGCGATCTGATCGTGCTGGGCCTGTCCCATCTGCCCCGGCCCCGCCCGGATGATCGGCTCATCTCCGGTTTTGGGACGCTGGTGCGCCGCTGTGGTCGCCCGGTGCTGGCCGTGTCGGGGGAGACCGCCCCGCTGGAGCGGGCGCTGCTGGCCTACGACGGCAGCCCCAAGGCCAGAGAGGCCCTCTTCGTGGCCGCCTACCTGGCCGGGAAGTGCCACATTCCCCTGACCGTCGTCACCGTGTTGGAGGCGGGCCACATCACCACCGCCACCCTGGCCGAGGCCCGCCACTATCTGGAGAGTCGTGGCGTCGAGGCCACCTACGTCCGGGCCGAGGGTATGATTGCCCTGGCCCTCATCCGCACGGCCCTGCTGTATGAGTGTGATTTTATGATTATGGGCGGCTATGGCTTCAACCCAGTGTTGGAGGTGGTTCTGGGCAGCGAGGTGGATGAGATTCTGCGGGCCAGACGGTGGCCGGTCTTGATTTGCCGGTAAAGGGGGGGCGCGTTTATATTTAGGCATCTTAAAGTTGTAGCGTCGGGGGAAGAAATAAAATGTCGATCAAAATGGCCGCAGTTCAGGAATGTCAGTCGGTGATACTATCTCAATAGAACTTTTGGGGCCATACATTGCCCTGTTAGCCGCGCTCTTGGTCATTGTGTTGGCGGCCCGGCAGATGGGCGATATTTTTGCCCGGTTTAAGTTACCGCTCATCAGCGGCTTTTTATTTGCGGGGATTATTGCCGGGCCGTTTATTCTCGATTTTATTCATACCGAAAATATCCCCCAACTGCTGCTCCTGGACGAGCTGGCCCTGGCTTTTATTGCCTTTGCCGCCGGCGCGGAGTTGGAACTCCAGGTCATCCGGGGCTACTTTCGGAGCATCATCGCCCTTATCGGGGGGCAGGTCATCGCCGTCTTTGTCATCGGCATCGCCGCCCTCTTTTTGATTAAGGATTTGATACCTTTCACGGCCGGGCTGCCCCAAACGGAAATATTAGCCATCGCTTTGTTAAGCACGACCATCATGATCGCCCGCTCCCCCTCTTCGGCGCTGGCGATTATCAAGGAGTTGCGAGCGCGTGGCCCTTTCACGCAGAAGGTGCTGGGGGCCACGGTCTTGAAGGATGCTGTGGTCATTCTGGTCTTTGCCGCGTCCGTGTCTATCGCCGCCGTTCTGGTCGAGGGGGAAACCTTTGACGCCGGTCTGCTTCTCTTCGTCCTCTTCGAGATTCTGCTCGATATTGGGCTGGGTATTCTGGTTGGGGTACTGCTTCGGGTTGTTATGCTTTTTCCCTACACTCTGCTCCGAAGCGGCCTGATTTTACTGCTCGGTCTGAGCGTCTTCTTGCTGTCATCAAGCCTGCGGGATTTCCATCTGTTGGCGCTGCCGGTCGGCCTCTTTTCCGAACCGCTGTTGATCTGTATGACGGCCGGTTTTTATGTGACCAACTATACCCGCCTGGCCGCTGAGTTTCAGTACACCATCGAAGAGATGTCGCCCGCCGTGTTCTTGCTGTTCTTCACCCTGGTAGGTATCGAACTCGAACTGGACGTCATTGGCGAAGCCTGGCAGATCATCCTGATCTTTTTTGCGGTGCGCCTGCTGGGGATATTTGTCGGCAGTTTTGCCGGGATGGCCGTGGTCCGAGACCGGAGCCAGGGGAATATTTTGCTCGGCTTCGGGTTTATTACCCAGGCCGGGGTTAGCGTAGGGCTGGCCAAAGAAATCGGGGTCGAGTTCAGCGCCTGGGGACCGCAACTGGCCACGCTCTCCATCGGGGTCATCGTCCTCAACCAGATTGTGGGGCCGCCGCTCCTCAAATGGGCCATCAACCGGGTCGGTGAATCGTACACCCGGGCCGAAAGCGCCAAATTCGACGGCAGCCGGGATGTCATTATTTTTGGGGTGGAGAGCCAGTCGCTGACGCTGGCCCGCCAGTTAGAAAGCCAGGATTGGCAGGTGACCCTGGTGGCCCGCCGGCAGGAGGTTGTGGCCAACGGGTCGGCTGAGTCGCCGCCTATGGAACTGCTGCCCGGCATCAACGCCACTGCGCTCCGCAGCCTGAACCTGGAGCGGGTCGAGAGCGTGGTGCTGATGCTTTCGGATGAGGATAATTATGCCCTCTGCGAGCTGATTTATGAGCAGTTCGGCATCAAAAATGTGATTGTTCGTCTGGAAGATCACGCCCATTTTGAAAAATTTCACGAGTTGGGGGCGCTCGTCGTCGAGCCGGGCACGGCCATCGTCAGTTTGCTGAACCAGTGCGTCCGCGCTCCCCGGGCCACCTCGCTGCTGCTGGGGATGGACGCCACCGAAACCTTCGTAGAGATCGAGATGAATAACCCGAGCCTCAACAGGCGGGCCATCCGGGATATTTATTTTCCGCCTGATGTCCTGGTCCTCTCCATTTCTCGGAACGGAACCCGGCTGCTCTCCCACGGGTACACCCGCCTCGAACTGGGGGATCGCATCACGCTGGTCGGGTCGCCTGATAGCCTGGCTGAAATACGGGTGAAGTTTGAGCAGTGATTATGGATTCATCATTTTTACAGACAGAAGAGTTATTTAATATCGGCTGGGGGATCGGCCTTATTCTGACCTCGCTGGCGGCGGCCTGGCTGCTGTATTGGGGGCTGAACCGGCTGGCCAAACGAACCGACGCCTCGATGCTTACGGCCCGGCTGGTGAACAGTATCGCCGGGCCGGCGGCGCTGTTGGTCATCATCCAGGGCTTCTCTCTGGCCCTGAACTTTTTTACGCCGCTCCGGCAGCAGCAAGCGTTGATACAGCGCATCAATTTGGTGCTGATTATCATCCTGGGCAGCCACATTCTGGCCCGGATGGGGCACGTGTTGGTCTCCTGGTATGCCCAAACCGTCGCCGTCCGCACCGAAACCACGCTGGATGATACTTTTACGCCGCTGGTGCGCCGCCTCCTGGTGCTGTCCATCTATGCGGTCGGGGCCTTGATTTTGCTGGACAGTATCGGCGTCAGCATTACGCCGATGTTGACCGGCCTGGGCCTGAGCGGTCTGGCCGTGGCTCTGGCCTTGCAGCCGACGATGGCCAACTTCTTCGCCGGGCTGCAAGTCCTGACTGACCGGGTGGTGGCGGTCGGCGATTTTGTGGAGTTGGAGAGCGAGGTGCGGGGCTACGTGGTGGAGGTCGGCTGGCGCAGCACCCGGATTCGCTCCACCCACGAAAATCTGATCGTCGTGCCCAACTCCCGGCTGGTGGACAGCATCATCACCAATTATGACAATCCCCACCAGGAAGTGGCCGTCATCGTCGAGGCCGGGGTCAGCTACAGCAGCAACCTGGCCCACGTGGAGCAGGTGGCTCTGGAGGTGACCCGCCAGGTGATCCGGGAGTTGCCGGAAGCCGTCAAAAATCGAGAGCCGTGGTTTGGCTTCGATACCTTCGGCGACTCCAACGTCAACTTCTGGATCTGGCATTACGCCACCAATTATCTGGCCACCTTCCGGCTCAAGAGCGAACTGATCAAACGGCTCCACGCCCGTTTTGAGCAGGAGGGAATCGAGATCAACTACCCGGTGCGGAAGTTGATCTATGAACAGACGCCCCCGACGGCCGGGCCGCCTCCGGGAGCCGACGCAGTAGAATGATGGGGCAACCGGTTATGCCGCCCACACCTGCGGATAGATGTCGGGCAGTTCCAAGATTTAAATGATCCCAAAGTTGGATGATGAGTCAGTGGTCAGTTGTCATTTGTCCTTTGCAACTGACCACTGACAAATGACAACTGACCCTAAGCTCGGATTTTTGGGATCATTATTTTTCTGGAACTCCCTGACAGCGGCCTCAGCGATGCAAGCGGGCGGCGGCGGGGGGGAACCGCTGATCGCGCTGAGGGGGTGGATCAATGGCAGGGCGGCAGGGTGGCAGGGTGGCAGCGGTCTTGAGACTCTCTGCGTCAGCGGCCTCAGTAACCCTCAGCGGCCTCAGCGATGCAGGCGGGCGGCGGCGGGGGGGAACCGCTGATCGCGCTGAGGGGGGTGATTGCGCTGAGGGGGTGGATCAA
>CAZWZZ010000297.1:0-7227 GCA_964638395.1 uncultured Caldilineaceae bacterium | reverse complement strand
TAACGCTTGCTCGGCGGCATCTTCGTAAAGGCAATCAGGCTATCGACATCTCGGCATAGCTTGAGCAGGGATTCTTTCAACGGTTCAAGCTGCTGGCCGAGGGGTAACAGGCTTTCCACGCCCTGGCGCAGTTGGACCAGGCCACCACGGCCCTGGGCCAACTGCGTATCGAGTTGCTCCACAGTTTGGGTCAGGTGGCCGATAGCTTGATCGCCGGTTAGCTCGCCCCGGCCCCATTTTTTCCGCAACTCGGTAGGGGGTAGGTTTCCATTTTGGTAGCTCCTTTCTGTAGGGTTGGTTTTGTTTCCCTACAGGGAAACAAATAAGATGGTATATTAAGTCTTAAGATTTTCCAAATCACGGAATCGGATATGGAACGGTTTGGGGAAAAGTTAAGAGCCTTACGCACAAAACAGGGATTAACATTGAGAGAGCTTGGGGCTATCCTTGAGGTATCACACGGTTATGTGGCTCGTCTTGAAAATGGCAGCAAAACCCCCAATATTGCAATGGCTCTCAAGATTGCCAATGTGTTTGGAGTTTGTATGGATACATTGGTGCGGGATGAGGTGGCGTTGGATGTAGGGGAGGATGAGGAGGCATAGCGGCGTGGGCCGCTTCATTTGAATCGAGGATAACCAGCCTGGCCCAAAGGCCAGGCTTTTTTGTTTCTAATAGCGCAAAGCACCTCCTCAAAAAGACGGGTGACTTTTTTATTCGAGAACAAACAAATAGAGCCGTCCGCCGTCGATGTCTTGGAGATGGGCCGGGGATTGCTCGCCGAGCCAGGCAGTGAGCGCCTGCTCGGCCTCGGTGGTGGTGGCAGCGTCGGCGTCGTAAATCCAGAGAACGTCGGTTTGGGCGGCGATGCGGTCGAGCAGGGCGGTAGTCCGCTCGGCCACCGAGCCGCCGGGGGGCGCGTACTCGTCCAGCATAAAGAGGCGATAGTCGTGGCGCAAATAGGGATAAAACCAGTCGTAGGTAGTGTGGCTGTTGAGGAGCAGTGCCCCGGTTACTGTTTCCCCTTGTAAACGGTTGATGGTGGCCGCGTAGGGGCTTTGCCGCAGCCGCAGGTCGAAATAGCTGCGGCCCAGTTCCAGACCGGCGGGGATCAGGCCAATGAGTAGCAGCGCCACAAACGCAGCCAGGCCCCAGGCCCGAACCGTTGCCACTCGTGGGGTGACGACCTGCGGCCAGATGAGCAGCAGAAATTCGGCGGCCAGGACGATTAGCAAAAAGGTGCGGATCAAGACAATCGCCGTCAGCAGCCAGGTCTCTTCGGGGAAGATGATGAAGAAAAAGTTGGCCTCGATTATGTTGCCGATACTCAACACCGTGGCGTAGATGACGCCCCGCAGGTTGGGCAGCAGTAGGGCGATGAAAAAGAGGGGCCAGCCGAGCCACTGTGGGCTGTATCCTTTCGACCAGAGCATAAACAGACACAGCGTAAAGCCGACGAAGGCCAGCACGTTACGGGGCTGTCGCCAATCGAGGGGGCGGCTGTAGAAGATGGCGTAAATCAGCGCCGCGCCCGCCGTGACCAGCAACCAGGGGATGCGCGTCGGCGGGGCGTCGCCCGGCGTCCAGGTCAGGTCCCGCATATCGAGGGGGATGACGCCGTATTCGTAATTGCCGTCGATCAAGGCCCAGACCGTTTCCCACGGCTGGCGTGCCCCGGTGATCTGCTGCGGTCCAAAAATGAGGTCGGGGTTCATCCGGTAGAAGGGCAGGGCGATGGCGATGACGGTGATGAGAAAGATGGTGGTGTAGATGAGAGTGCGGGGAATGTCGAAGGGCAGAGAGATAGGGAGATGGGGAGATGGGGAGATTGGTAATTGGTAATTGGTAATTGGTAATTGGGGTTGAGATGTCCTCGACGAGGGCTTAGGGATTTTTCTGATTTCCAATGTCTTGTTTCTGAGTTCTAAGCGGGTTTTGGAGAAAATCTGGACGGCGACGGGCATTAAAATCAGGGGGATGAGCTTAATCATGAAGCCGATGCCGGTGAAGAAGGCGCTGAGGTAGGGCCGGTTTTTGAGCAGCAGGTAGAGACTGAGCAGGAAGAAAAAGAGGGGGTAACTCTCGAACCAGCCGGTCAGGGTGTAGACGGGCACGAACAGAGTGGCGTAGAGCCAGCAGGGGCGTAGGGGAGATGGGGAGATTGGGGATTGGGAGATGGGGAGATGGGGAGATTGGTGGGAGGAGATGGGGAGATTAGGAGATTGGGAGATTGAAGACGTAGACTCTTGAGGTGTCTTATCGGTCGTCGGTCGTCGGTCGTCGGTCGTCGGTCGCCATTTGTTGATTTCCAGGGCGAAGAGGTAGAGGAGAATGAAGTTGCCAATTTCAAAGAGGAGGAAGAAGCTGCCGAGGAGGAGGGTGAACCACAGGTTGGGGTGTTCCCAGGGGGGGAGGAGGGCGCTGATTTCGTAGATGGCGATCATCACCGCCGGAAAGAGGGGCGGGTAAGTGGTCCACAGATTGTCGTAAGGATAGTAACCCTGGCGAGTCAATTCGGCGAAGCCGCGATACCAGTAGAAGTCGGAAAAATCGAGGACGAGACCGCCGGGCCGGAAGGCGGCCAGAGCCAGCAGACGAAAGGTAATGAACAGGATTAGCAGCAGGATGAAATCTTGGTGGCGGTGGTAGGCAGCTTGTATCCTGGCGATCATTGCCTAACTCTCGACGGGCGTCGGGGCGGCAGCGGGGCCGGCGGTTTCTGTGGTGACGGCCTGGCGGTTCAGGTTGAGGGCACGGGAGAAGCCGAAAATGTAGGTGATAGCCCCGGTGATCGGGATTAGCGTCCACAGGCTGAGGAGCCGGACCAGGATGACGGTCAGGCTGCTGTCGGCCAGGCTAATATCAAACAATTGTAGCAGGCCAACCAACGCCGCATCGAACTGCCCAATTGCGCCGGGGGTAATCGGCACGGCGGCGATCAAATCGGCCACCATGCCACTGAACAGGCTGACGCCCAGGGCCGAGGGCAGGCCAATGCTCAACATGGCGAAGTAGATCAGCAGCGCATCGCCCAACCAAATCGCCAAGCTCTCGGCCAGAGCGATGCCCAATACCACCGGTTGTCGCCCCAGTGCCCGGACGCCGTGGATCAGCGAGAAGCCGAAATCGAGCAGCTTTTGGTAGAGCGTCCATAGAGAAGATAATACCCCCCTCGATCCCCCCGAGTCGGGGGGAAGGACGGATCGCCCCCTCTCGATCCCCCCCACAGGGGGGGAGGCGTTGTCTCCTCCCCCTTGCAGGGGGAGGCCGGGAGGGGGTAGAGTTGCCGTCAGTTCTGATAGGTTGGTCGCCTGCCTATCTCCTCCCCCGTGGCGGGGGAGGTCGGGAGGGGGTAGTGGTTGGGGCGGCCAAGTCCCCACCCCCATTTTTTTCTGCCACCCTGGAAACGGATTCCGCAGCCACCCCTCCAGACGGGGGACGGTCAGCAACGCTGTCAACCCAACGCCGAACAGCGCCGTCGTGCCGATAATCAGTTGCCACACCTCCGCCGGGACACGCCCGTGCAGCGCCCAGACCATCCCGACGAAGGTCAGAGTCAAAATCGAGAAAATATCCAGCGCCCGCTCCGTGGCAATCGAGGCCACGCTGTGGGAGACGGGAACCTGGTGATCCTGCTTGAGCATGGCCACCCGGCCCACATCCCCCAGTCGGGCGGGTAGAATGGCGCTAACAAAAAGGCCAGCCATCAGCAGCGTCAGGGCATAAACGAAGCTGACCGGCCAGCCGATAGTTTTCAGGATGCGCCGCCAGCGGGACCCCCGGACCACAATCGTAAAATAAAGCGTGACGAAGGAGGCTGCCAGCCACCAGCCATTGACGCGGGCCAGCGTCTCGGCGCTGACGTCGATGTTGCCTATCTTGAGCAGGGCGAAGATGGTCAGGATGCTCAGGAGAAGCAGGATCAGCAGGCGCTTGAACTTTTTCATTGGCTCATAACATCAGCCTGATACCAGGCCCACAATTTGGCCAGGCCGGCGGCGACCGCCGTTTGGGGTTCATAATCCAAAAGACGGCGGGCCTTGTCGATGTTGGCGAAGGTGATTTTCGGTTCGCTGGGCGGCGCGGGGGGTGTAGACAGAATGGCCTTTTTGCCGGTCAAATCTTCGATGATTTCGACGAAGTCGGCCATCAAGACCGGCTCGCCCCGGCCCAGGTTGATGATCTCGTAACCGAGCGGTCGCTCCAGAGCGGCGATGACCCCGCTGACGATGTCGCCGACGTAGGTCCAATCCCGCTTCATCTGTCCGGCATCGAACAGCTTGATTTCCTCCCCTTTGATGATGCGGTCGGTAACCATAAAGGGCATCATATCGGGCCGGCCGCGAGGGCCGTAGACGCTGAAAAAGCGGAGAGCGGTGAAGTTCATCTGATGCAGATTGTGATAGGTGAAGCCGAGGACTTCCCCGGCCTTTTTGCTGGCCGGGTAGGGGGCCAGGGGGTGGTTGGCCGGGTCGGTTTCGATGAAGGGCAACTGGGTCGTTTTGCCGTAAGCCGAGGAGGTGGAGGCAAAAACGAAAATCTCCGTGCCGACCGCTTTGGCTGCTTCTAGCAAGTTGACTGTACCAACAATGTTGACATCGGTGTAGAGCTTGGCCCGCCCAATCGAGTAGCGCACCCCGCCATACGCGCCCAGATGGGCCACCGCACGGGGCTGATGCTCGTTGAAAATCTGCGTCATCGCCGCTTCATCCCGAAAATCGGCCTCGTAGAGGGATAAGTTAGGATGATCGCAGAAGGGGGCAACGTTGGCCCGTTTGCGAGCCGGGTCGTAGTAATCGTTGAAGTTGTCGATAGCTACGACCGTTTCGCCCTGTTGGAGCAACGTTTCGGTCAAGTGGCTGCCAATAAATCCTGCTGCGCCGGTAACGAGAGTTGTCAATTAAAGCCTCCTGTGTTTATCTTTTTGTTATTTTGGGGCCAATATAGGCGATATAAACGGGTTCTTTGTGACGTACAGGCCAGCTAAATTGCAATCTAAAAACTCTAGCTACGGGCATGTTGTATTGACTCGTTCAAAAATATCTAATTTAGCCAGATCAGGAACATTTGAGTCAATGAGATACAACGTAAGTTGGGTATCTTCAATACGATTCTTTAATTTTGGCGACAAATCTTTGAAGCGTTTCCCGTTGAGTTGAGGATTAGTTTTTTGCAACCCGCGTAGGGCGAATTCATTTTTAAGGTAGCTGGAAAATGTTGTCAACCGCTGTAAGCCATCAACCACCACAATTTTACCATCGTAATTTTCAGCCAGGTAAAAAACCGGCAGCGGAATACGCATCAAGACTGACTCAATAAAACGACTTTGCCTGGTCTCATCCCAAACAACCTCACGTTGAAAATCGGGGAAGATAAATTGATCCTTGTCGATGCGGCGCATCACATCAAAGACGGTTCGGTGCTGGGTGCGGACCAGAACGCTATCCAGAGGATATTCTTCCAAGCTCAAATCGTCGGCTGCTTGGTCTAGCCCTTCCGGTTCTTCGTATGGTTCTTGCGGTTGAATGTCATTATTCATACAAATATCCCCCTGTTTGTTGCTTTTGAAGATTGGAGTAGTTTCAAAAACTGCTCCAATCTGGGTTCCTACTCAGGGGTAGTATAGCGTCAGATGTCGCAGAGCAAAAGTAGATGGAAAATCTATATGAGCGATCCGTTCACCCGCCCCAACACATACCGGTGATGCGCCCAAATCGTCTTCAACTGCCAGGGCAGGGGGGCGTGATCGAGCCAGGCGTATTTCATCACCCGCTCTCGCAGGTCCGGCTCTTCGCCGAGGTAGTAGGCCATTGTACTCCACGTCCAGCCGTCGCCGGTGAATTGGTCGTTGAGCTTGTCGCTCTTGATGCCCAGCCGCTTCAACACCTCGGCGGCGGGCATGACCGTGTCGGGCCAGGGGGGAACATCCAGGACGCCCTCATCGAAAAACTCAACCCCGGCCGCCTTGAGCGTCCGTTTGATGCGGCCCATCGCCACCCACCGCTCGTCGATGGTCGGAAAAAAGTCCCGGTCGATGACATATTTGCGGAGGAGGTAGCCGACCTGAATGTTGTTGGGCATGGCCACAAAGACCAGCTTGCGGGAGACGCGGGCCAACTCCTGAAGCAGCGCCCCGGCGTTGGGCAGATACCACAGCCCGGCCCACTCCCAGGCCAGGTCGAAGGTGTTGTCATCAAAGGGCAGCCGCCCAAAATCGTGATGGAGGATGAGGTTGACCGGCAGCTTGAGCCGTTGCCAGATCTGCCGCACCCCCTCCAGCCGCTCCAGATTATGATCGACCAGGGTCACGGCACAGCCCCGCTCGGCGAAACGAACCGAGTTGATGCCGCTGACCCCGGCCATGCCGTACAGCGGCGCTTCCAGCACCGTTTTTACGTCGTGTTGGTCTACCAATTGGTCGAGGTAATCATTCAGCACAAACCGCTCATAGACGACGCCCAGCCCCTCGTTCCAATCGGTCAGATATTTTTTCCAGACAGGTTCCGCTGAGACCATTAGCCGACGACCGAAATATCAACCGGAGGCCGCATCTCGGCGCAGGCGGCCAGCACGGGGTGGATGTCGCTGTTGACGAAATCATCAAACAGCTCCTCATCCACCTGCGTGCCCTCATCGAGAGCGGTGAAGGTTTGCTGCTGGAGGATATAGTCGAAGCGGGAGGCCCACTTTCTGGCCCCCAAGCGAGCCGTGGTCGAACAGTTGTCCACCATATAGGCCACGCCTTTGTAATCCATATAGGGGTTGAGCGAATCGACCGATTCGATGATGCTTTCGTTGGCGATTTCGGAGTAGGGATGGCCCTTCTCCTTCAGCAGATCGACCTGGGCAGCCATCGCGGCGATGTATACCCCGGCGGTGACGGGGTTAATGGGAATGGCGTCGGGGTCCCGCTCGGCCCGCACCTTTTCGCCCACTTTCCACATTTCGGTGCCGTCGATCTTGCCCATCGGGTAGCGATCAAAGCGTTGGTTGGCGGCGATGACGCTGCGGATTTCGTTGCCGGAGGCCACATCGTAATAAATCTCGGCCATAATCTCGTAGCAGGGATGGTAGGCCGCCGAAAAAACTTTGCGGAAGGTGTCCTGCCCGGCCTTGTCCAGGGCTTCGTAGACGGCCATCAGCCCCTTCTTGGAAATCAGTTGGCTAATCGGCCCGGTCAGCGACTCGACGGCGTTGGTGAAGGCTTCCTCTTTCGATTGGCCCTGC
>CAZWZZ010000296.1:0-7241 GCA_964638395.1 uncultured Caldilineaceae bacterium | reverse complement strand
AACCTACTCAGGATGCTGGACTTGAAATCTCGCCTAAATTCTGGGACGCACCCGGAGGTGGGGGGTGCTTTCAGAAACAGGGAGTGACCAATTGTTTGGACAATGGATTAGTTTCAAGTATCATAAAGAAAGAAGACCCATCCAACAAATAGGGCTACCAGATGTTTTTAACAACGCACATTCCATCCGCCCCACTTAATCAATATATCGAATTGTTGGTGTATTACACCGGCTATAACCCCGACTATCCGACAACACGGATGTTGCCGGAGGGGACGGTTGAACTGCTCCTCCCCTTAGATGATTTGCCGCGAGTTTTTTACAAACGTCCCGATTTGAAGGACGCTGCCAGTTATCGGAGCGCCATCATTTCCGGGATGCAGCATGAATTTCTCTATACCCAGGCTGATAAGGGGTGCAGTATGCTGGCCGTCAAGTTCAAACCGGGGGGGAGCTACCCATTTTTGCATCTGCCTTTGCGCCATCTCAATGATCTGTTTGTCGAGGCAGACCTGATTCTGGGTCAGACTATTGTGTCGCTGCGTGAGGAACTGTTGGAGATGACCGACTCCGAGACGATGTTTTGGCGGTTGGAGAAATTTTTGATGGATCGTCTAGAATATTCGCCCGGTCAGCCACAGGTCATCAATGGCGCGATCTCCCTGATCAATCGAAGCGGGCCGAGTCCAACCCTCAAATCGCTGGCCGCAGACTTGGGTTATTCCCAAAAACAGTTGATCCACATCTTTAAAAAGCACATCGGCCTCACCCCAAAATATTACCAACGCATCGCCCGGTTTAACAAAGCCCTCCGGCAGCTTGAGGGGCAACCCACTGTTGATTGGTCACAAATCAGTTATGATCGTGGTTTCTATGACCAGGCCCATTTTATCAACGAATTCAAGTTTTTCTCCGGTTTCACGCCGGAAGAGTATAGGGGCCGGCAGGATATGTATCCCAATTTCGTGCCGATGTATACTCCACCCGAAAAATAAGGTAAATTTTTTCCAATCATAATTGATCTGAAACCGGTATATTGAGGGTCAAGGATATCAAGACCAACCCCACAAGGAGGATCAATTATGCGAAAATTGAAATATTATGTGGCGATTTCAGTAGATGGGTTTATCGCCCACGAAGATGGCTCATTTGACGGGTTTCCGTGGGATGATGAGGTTGTTGCCGATTTCTTCGATTCCCTCGGCCAGTTCGATACGGTGTTGATGGGCCGCAAAACCTATGAGGTCGGCCTGAAAGAGGGGAAAACCAGCCCATACCCGGCTATGAAGCAATATCTCTTCTCTCGAACGATGGCGACCAGCCCCGATGCACAAGTCGAACTGATCTCGGAGAATGCTGTCGAGACGGTTACTGCTCTAAAAGAGACTCCGGGCACAGCCATCTGGCTCTGCGGTGGGGCGGATTTAGCCACCACACTTGTAGCCGCAGGCTTAATTGATGAGATTATCTTGAAAGTGAATCCGGTTCTTTTTGGCACCGGCATTTCACTCTTGTCCACAGGCATCGAGCCAACCCCTCTGACTTTGGTCGATACCAAAATTTATGAGGGGGGAACGGCGCTGCTCTCCTATAGAATGAACACCTAATCGAATGAACACTTAATGGAATGAACACTTAACCGTCCGCCATCTCCCGCAGCGTATCCAGCAATACCTCGAACGTCAGCGGGGCATCGACGAAGATGTGACCGCTGGGGGCGATACATTTGGCCGGGTCGGAAGTCAACACCCGCTGTCTGACGGCGGCGCAGGTTTCAAAGTTGGTCACCGCCTCGTCAAGGGTCTGGCGGAGCGAGTCGAGCGGCTCGCTAAATTCGAGACTGTCGAGCATCTCCTGAAAATGGGGTTCAACCTGATTCCACTTTTTAGCCGGAGCCAGGGCCAGCCAGAAGTAGCCCTGACCGTTGCGGACGGTGACGGCCAGGGTAGCGATTGTCGGCTCGGCCCCATCCGCCGGCGTTAGGCGGCCCTGCACTGCCGTCCAGGGATAATCGCCGCTGTCGAAAAAGGTGTCCTCTACCTGATCGACCTGACCGGCGGCGGGGTTCAGATGCTTTTCGAGCAGATCTAACACCTCGCTCTCCGGATCGACCCGGCCCAGCCAAATCGTCGGGCCGGTGATGGCATCGGGGTCGAGACCGTCTCGACTCGGCGCAAAAATAATCATTGCTTCGCTAAACCGCCGTCGCCATCTGGCGGGGTAGGAGACTTCGAAGCCCAGAGCCGAGTCGATGCGGCTGGGGCTTAACAAAGGGATCAGAACGGATTGGGATTGGCCGGGATTGAGAAGACGAGGCGTCGTTGCGGAGCGTTCCGGCAAACGCCCTTCGATTCGGTGACGCAGCGTTAAAATAGCGTCGCTCTGGAGTTCCATAAACTCGCTCTCCAGGGCGGGAGCCGGAGCGATTATAGGCAATCCATTATCCATCATCAACAGAGCCAAAAGGTTGTGATGTAAGAAAACCGTCCAATGCACAGTTCCGCCCTCTTCGTAGGGAGTGACCGTGATAAAAGGTTCCGGCGTCGGATTTCCGAGGGTATCTCCCGGCGTACCGTCCGGTTGGAGCCGCTGGAGGATTTCTGCTCGCTGGGCCATCGCCTGAGCGGTCGTTTGGAAGCGATAGACGTAATTGCCAACCGGCACGTTGATTTCCCGCTCATCCTCCGGCGTGGCGAGCGGAACCGTAGCGAAAATATGGTAATTTTCAACGACCTCACTCGCCTCGAATGAAGGATTATGGATCAAGGGGTTGGCCGGATCATCGAGGATCATTGGCCCACTTTTTTGCCACGTGGTGTCGGCGGGCAAATCCTCCGGCTGGAGAACCAACTGGTCAAGGGGAATGTTCGTTAGGGCCGAAATCGTCGCTGTCGGACTGAGCATCTCCCGGACGATGACCTGCCCCTGCACGATGTCCATCGCGGCGACGTGACCGGCGACGTCGCTCTCATTGGCAATCGCTCCCGGCGGCACTTGACCGGCAGGCCACGCCCGGCGACCGATTGACCCGGCCCGAAAAGGTTCACCTTGCCGGATCGGTTGCAGGGCAACGACAACGTGCATGGTGTCGGCAGTCTGTTGAGGAATCGGTTGCCACTCGACAGACCCCAAACCGCCTGCCTCGGTCACCCGACGCAGGTTGGTGCCGTCAGCGTCAACGATAAAAACATCGCTCCGGCCCTGCTCATTGGGATAGGTACTGAAGGCCAGGCGGCGGCCAGCGGCGGACCAATCGAAATTAAAGCCAACGTTGACCGATGTGGTGACCTGGGTTAGATCGGTGCCATCTACCCCGACGGTGTACAGATCGGTTCGAGTCTCGCTCTTGACCGCGAAGGCCAATTTTTTACCGTCGGGCGACCAGGCCAGACCGGGCCGAAAATCGTCCGCCGCAAAGTTTGTCAGCCGCCGCCGGTTCGTCCCATCCGAGTTCATCACGTACACATCATAAGCGTCGATGCTTCCATTCTCATTCATTGATCCGGCAACGAAGGCAATCTGCTGCCCGCTGGGAGACCAAACCGGATGCCACTCGGCTTCGGGCTGATCGGTCAACCGCGTCAGCCCCGTGCCGTCCCGGTTGATCGTGTAAATATCATACGCATCCTCGCGGAAGGAAGCGAAAACGATCTTTTCGCCATCCGGCGACCAGCGCGGGACGACATCAGAGGTATCGTCGCTGGTCAGCTTATGTTGATTAGAGCCGTCGGCGGCGATAACGTAAATATTAGGGATGTCACCGTGATCGGCTGAAAAAGTGAGATAGTGACCATCGGGTGACCAGTCGGGCAGAAACGGCGTGCCCTCGGTCTCCGTTAGTCGCCGCCAGTTCGTGCCATCGGCGTTCATTAGATAAATTTCCGATTTCTCCCCGGCCTGTCCCACATAAGCAATCTGCTGGCCATCCGGCGACCAGGTTCCCCCCGTAATCCAGTTTTCCGCGGGCGTTATCAAGAGAACCGGGGCCATGCCCTCGGCATCGGTCAGGGTGAGGCCGTTGGGTCCCTCGAAGAGAAGTTGCTGCTTGGACCGGCTGACCACCGGCTCAGAGGCATCGGTCGTAGACGGAATTTCCGGGAGGGTCGTCCACTCGACGAAACTGATGCCGCCGATGCTGTCATCGGTCAAGCGGCGTAAATTCGTGCCATCGGCGTTGACCACGTACAGATCATCGTTGCCGTTCCGCCCCGCCGTGAACACCAGCCGCTCGCCATCGGGCGACCAGGCGAAGGCTAGTCCGACTTTGAGGGTTTCAACAGTCAGTCGCGTTAAGTCGCTGCCGTCGGCCTGGACGACAAAGAGGGCGGTGTTGACTCTGATACCATCGGCATTGGGGCCGGTGGCGGTGAAGGCGATCTTTCGACCGGTCGGGGACCAGACAGCCCGCAGATTGACAAACGAATAGTGGGCGTCGCTGGGTAGGGGCGTCACATCAGTGCCATCGGCCTGAATGGTATAAATTGTTCCTTCATTGAAAAAGAGGAGCCGCGTCCCATCCGGCGACCAATCGGGAAAATGGGCCTCTCGATCCGTCAAGCGGGTCAGCTTGGTTCCGGCGGCGTCGCTCACATAGAGATGATTTTGACCGTCATCGTCGGCGATGAAAGCCAGGTGTTGCCCATCCGGCGACCAGGTGTGATGAAAGATGCGAGGCTCATCGTCGGTCAGACGGCGGCGGTTTGTGCCATCGGCATCGATGATGTACAAGTCGGAGGTAACGGTCTCGTCGTCGCTCTCGATCATCGACAGGTAAGCCAGCTGCGTCTGATCCGGCGACCAAACGGGGAAGAAATCATAGGCGTCACTGTCGGTCAGGTTGATGCGGTTTGAGCCATCGCTGTTCATCACATAGATATCATTTCGGCCGCTCACGCCGCTCAGAGAGAGGGCCAACTGCTGCCGGTCGGCGGCATACGTCGCGGTGACGTTATCCGTCGGGCCGGTTTCCGTGATTTGCGTCAGATTCGTGCCGTCCGGGTCGAGGGTGTAGAGACCGGTTTTGACTTTGGCGAAGTCATTGTTACTGACGCCAAACAGAATACGCCCCGGTGTCCCCTCGCCTTGAGCCGCCGGTGTCGCCTTGTCTGGCCGGGCGATGGGCGTCTCCGGCTGGGCGATTTGCTGCTTGACCGTCGGCCACAGGATGATCGTTGCCCCAATGGCTAACAGGAGCAGGGCGAAACTGACGACCCGGCCCAGACCGCGCCCAAAAAAGCCGCCGCCCGGTCGTCCGGGCCACAGCCGCCGTAAGCCCTGCTTGAACTGCGTTCCCAGCGACGGCGCTTCCCAGACAGAGAGCGAGTCGCCCGCCAGACCGTTATCCGTTGCCTGACGATCCGCCGTCAGGGTCGAGCGCAGCCGCCGCAGAGCCAACCGCGTCGGCGATTGCTCCGCTCCCGTCGGCGTCAGCGCGTCGAGGCGGGCGGTCACAGCCGCTTGCTGCGCTTGCAGCGCGGCTAACCGCTCTTGAGCCGCCGGTGATGTGGTCAGGGCTTGCTCCACCTGCGCCCGCTCCGGCGCAGTGAGTTCGTTGTCGAGGTAGGCTTTTAGTTTGGTGTCATTCAGCGTCATCATTTCGTCTCCGTCAAAATACTCTAGTTAGGTAGCCGACGCATCCCAATGCGTCCGGCGGGGCATAGGGATGCCCTCGCCTACGTTTTGCACTAACTATCATCTGTCGCCAGTCACGGACTGGTTCCGAGCCGTCATCGTTAATCTCCAATCCCCCCATCTCCTTCTTCTCCCACCGTCAGTCACGGACTGGCTCCGAGCCATCATCGTTAATCTCCTCATCTCCCCATCTCTAATCTCCCAATCTCCCAGCCCTACTCCCCAAACATCCCCCGATACAGCCGGCCAAACTTCCGCTCGGCGCGGGTCAACAGCGAGCCGATGGAACCGGGGGCCACGTCCAACACGGCGGCCAACTCTTTATAAGAGAGGCCGGCGTGGCGGAGCAGAAGGAGTTTGGCTTCGCGGGGTTTCATCCGGGCCAGCACGGTGCGGACTCGCTCTTGTGTTTCGTGCCGTTCGCTGGTTTGGGCCGGCGTGGGCGGGGGATTGGCGGCGAGCCACTGCTGCGTAAAACGCTCCTGCCAGCCCCGCCGTCGTTTTTGCTGCCGCAAACTGTTGTACCCCTCATTGATGGCCACCCGATAGAGCCAGCCGACAACGTTGGTCGCTTCAGCCTGCTGGCACAATCGCTCCGGGGCGCGGTACAGCTTGAGGAAAACCTGCTGGGCGATGTCTTCGGCGTCGGCCTTGTTGCCCAGCAGCCGGAACAGAACGCCATAGACACGCTCGTAATGGCGTTGAAAGAGGGTTTCAAAAGCGGCCTCGTCGCCGGTATGGAGTTGGGCTACTAAGTTTGCGTCGGAGAGCATAAACCGATTTTATCGCTCCTTGAGGCTGTTCCAAAAAATAATGGTTCCAAGCCCGTAAAACGTAAAACGTGATTCGTAAGGGTCTCAAGCCAAAATTTCACGAATCTCATCACGTCTCATCTTATTAACACCACCACGATCAAAAATAGGACACATACTCAATCTCAGTCGATCCGATTTCTTACGCTCCGAGCCGGTTTGCAACCGGCGGTCGGAGGTCAGTGCGAAGCCTTCCTGTGGAACAGACCTCCTCCGAGTATCAAATTTGGATAGTCTCAATCCTCCAATCTTCCAATCTTCCAGCCATCCAACCTTCCAGCCGTTCTGTTTGGATGATAGATCAGTTTGGAGTATCATGGAAAAAATCGAATTATCCAGTCAATCAAGGAGATGATAATGACCGCCTATCAAGGTCAATTAGATAAATATCGCCAGATCCTAATTCATAACCAGGGCGACCAAACCCAGATTACGCTGCAAAGCAGCCGCCCCGGTCAGCAGCAGAGCCAGGGCAGCGGCTTGAGAACCGGCCAATGGACGGCCCCGCCGTCGCTGTTCAAGCTGGACAGCGAGTTCGTGCTGCGTCTCGAAGGGCCTGACGGGCAAACGTTCGTCGAGATCAGTCCGGGGGGGGTGCAAACGCTCAACGCCGCGCCGTCGTTGCTGGGGGCGCAGGTTCAGCCGCTCCAGCCGGTGGAGCCGCCGCAGAGGGATGCGTCGATGCCCAAGATGGAACCGATGAAACCGATGAAACCGATGCGGATGGAGATGGGAGATATGGTCATGGATATGGGCAGCGGCCAGATGTCGATGGGCGGCAGCGGCGGTATGCAGATG
>CAZWZZ010000295.1:0-7254 GCA_964638395.1 uncultured Caldilineaceae bacterium | reverse complement strand
AATCTTCGGCTACAACAGATAAGCCAACAACTGCTGCGGCTGTCGGAACAGGCCAAAGCCTTGCAACGTTGTTTACACGATGACGTTGTGCCGTTGCCCGGCAGCGAATCGACCTGGTCACAGATCAAAATTTTACAGAGCCAGGAAGAGGAACGGACCCAGTTGGCCCGTGAATTGGAAGACAGTGTCGGGCAGTTGTTAGCTAACGCCATTTTTGAGCTGGCCTCCAGTCGCCATCTGTTAGCCGCCGGGCACGAATCCGTGGCCGAGGGGCTGGATGCGTTGCAAACGGAGTTGGAGCAAGGCTTGACCGATGTTCGCCATTTTATCGCCAACCTGGAACCGGCGACCATCCTGAGTAACTTTGGTCTGGCCGGGGGCATCCGTCGCTATTTAGAACAGTATCAAGTCAAAACCGGCCTGACGACCCAACTGTTGATAAAAACTAATATCGGTCGATTGCCCAGTATTATGGAGACTGCTATCTTTCGGGTGGTGCAAGAAGCCTTGAGCAACGTCCACCGGCACGCGGCTGCGTCTCAGGTTGATGTCGTGGTCGAAGAATATAAAGGGTCTCTGCAATTCAGCGTGATCGATGATGGAGAGGGCCTGGTTGCCGAAAAGCTGGCCATAGATCGTCGGAACGTGGGCCTGGCCCGGATGGTCGATTATGCCGAGTTGCTAAACGGCCAACTCTACATTTTGAGCGAATCGGGCCAGGGCACACAGGTCAAGTTGATCGTACCCTACCCGACTTTATAGATGATATTCAAACTTTGAACAATTCCATATCAGCCAAATTCTTGGATGGGAGATAATGTGATTATGGCTAAAACAAGTATTATGCTCGTAGACGATCATCCACTATTCCGACAGGGCCTGCGCCGTGTTCTCGAAGCAGAGGAAGATCTGGAAGTGATTATGGAAGTCTCTGATGGGGAGGAGTCGCTCCGTTTGGCCAAACAGTTGGCCCCCAATGTGGTGTTGATGGACATCAATCTGCCCCGGATGAATGGTCTGCAAGTCACTCGTGAATTGAAGCAAGCCGTCCCGGAAATAGCCATAATTATCCTGACTGCCTATCACGATGATGAGCAAATTTTTCACTCGGTTCGGGCCGGAGCCGCCGCCTATTTCCCCAAGGATGTCACCCCCCGCCGTCTCGTCGAAGCCATTCGCCAGGTCAGTAAAGGCAATTACGTGGTCGATGACGAGGTCCTGAATAAGCCGGAAGTGGCCACCTGGCTTTTGCAACAGTTCGACAAAGTGGCTTATGTCGATGGGATGCCGAACGATATGTTTGCGCCCCTCTCCCCCCGCGAAATGGAAATTTTACAACATATCGCCCGAGGCCAGAGCAACAAAGAAGTGGCCTATGAATTAGGCATCAGCCGGCAGACGGTCAAAAACCATATGACCAGCATTTTGCGGAAATTGGCCGTCAATGACCGCACCCAGGCGGCGCTGTATGCCGTGCGACGCGGTTGGATTCGCCTGAATGATGAGCAGGAGTAAAATTTCGTCACGCTAGTAGGGGAGAATTGAATGAGCTTACAAGGCTTTTCGCTGGAAGATGAACAGGAAGAGGTCGCGCCCGACGCCTCAGCAGAGGCGGTCACACCGGCCCAAATTGTTGAGCAGACTCATCAAGAGTATGAGACCATTCAGAAAGAGATTAATGAGATCAAAATTTTGGTCAATCAAAGCTCGTCTGAAGTCGAAAAATTAGCCCAACAAAATGCTCAGTTGACTAACAAGGTGCGGGCTATGGAAGACAATCTCGATACAATGCCCCGCCAGGATATCAAAGAGACCTACACGGCGGCCCAGGAAACGCAGATGCGTCTATTTATGATGCGGGGTCAGGTCGAACAACTGCAAAGCCGGGAAGAAAATCTGCGGCGCTATGCCGATAGCCTGAAACGTATTCTGGAGGCCTCCGATGTATTCCTGGCGAGCGGTGGCGGCGGGCAACGAAGCGGTGGCGCTCCCAGCAGTGAAGTCCGGGGCACAGCGGACGAAAGTAGCGCCGTCGTCAAGATTATCAACGCCCAGGAGAATGAACGGCTCAACCTGTCCACCCGCCTGCACGACGGCCCGGCCCAATCCTTGACCAACCTCATCCTCCAGGCCGAAATTTGCGAGCGTTTGTTCGACTCCGACCCCGGTCGGGCCAGAAGCGAGTTGACCGAATTGAAACATGCCGTAACCGGTACCTTTCAAAAGGTGCGGGAATTTATTTTTGATTTACGGCCGATGATGTTGGATGATCTGGGTCTCAACCCCACCCTTAAGAAAACTATCGAGGATTACGAGCAGAAAACCAGCATTGCCTGCAATTTGACCATCAGCGGGAAAGACCAACGGCTGCCGGTCCATACCGAGGTGACTGTTTTTCGAGTAGTACAGCAGCTCCTCAACAATGCGCGGGCACACTCCCAGGCGTCCCATATTCAAATTTCGCTGGATGTGGGCGACCAAAAAGTAACCGTCGCCGTTGAGGATGATGGTCAGGGGTTTGATGTGGATGAAGCCCTGAACGCCTCGAATCAGCGTAAAACGATTGGCTTGAGTACGATGACCGAGCGCGTTGAAATGTTGGGGGGCGACCTCAAGATTGATAGCGCCGTTGGCCGGGGAACCCGCATAGATTTCTGGCTGCCGCTCGCCATTTAACCGCGATTTGCCCCAAGTTTGCCCGATTTTTGACCCCCACATAGCCGTCTAATGTGGGGGTTTTTGTGTAGGCCACGTTGACCGTTGCGCCCTGCCCATCTATAATTTTGTTCGAGCCATACCTTAATTTCGGTGATTAATCAACGCTACCCGTATCTTTTTGGGGCAAGGCCGGACTCTATTAGTAGACACAAACTTGATGACAAACGCCGGGTCTGTTTTTAGCCCGCCACAGTTTAACTTGTTCGTTGAAGGAGATCGTCGTGTTGCGTAAAAAACAAAAAGGCCAGAGTCTGACCGAATTTGCATTGATTTTACCGCTGTTCCTGCTATTGCTTTTGGGCGTTGTGGAAGCCTCCCGCGTGGTGTGGTCCTACATCACGGTTCAGGCGGCGGCCCGCGAGGCGGCCCGGTTTGCCGTTACCGGGCGACCCAATGTTACCTCCGGTAGTCCCACTAAGTGTGAAATCCCGGAGAATGAGATGAACGGCGAGCCGTGGGTCTGTGACCCGGTGGATCGGGCCAAAGCGATCAAGGCTGTGGCCAGAGAGCGGGGGCGGACGATTGCCGTCTCTCAATTCTGTGACGATGACTGGGATCAATTTACCATCGATACGCCGGATGTTTACGACAACGAGTGTGGCGATGAGCCTGGCGCTTTTGGCATTGCCATCGTGGGCCAGATTGTAGACACCGACGCCGTGACGCCCACCGTTAAAGCCGAACCGGACCACGCCGGCTCACAGGGCTTGAACGTGGCCGTCTCCACCTATTACAATATCGAAATGATCGATCCTATCTTCGATGCTTTGATGGGCGGCAACTTTATCCGGGTCACCGGTCAGGTGCAGATGCAGAATGAGGGGCTGGATCAATCGTTGGGCTTTCCCCCGGAACCGTTGCCGGATGTGCCTATTGACGGGGGCGACATTCCGCCCGGCAGTAGCGGGCCGGTTATCATTTCCGAAAGCGGGACCGAAGTCGAACAGAATTCTGATCTGAAAGTCAGGCTGGATCGGCATTACGCTTCCCCCTATGACATTCGCCTCAAAAATAGCGTCACCGATTTGGAGCAGATCATTTCGGCCGACTGTACGGCGGTCACGACGAATGCCAATGGTCAGGGGACGTATGATTGTCGTATCGATAGTACCAAATTTGTCGAAGGGGAGTACTATCTCTACTCGACATCAACCGGCGTGACCACGGCCGAAGCTATTTACGGCAGTAGCGAGGTGAACTTCGAGGAGGCCACGGTCATCAAAATCGTGGCCGGCACCACGCCTCGCGTTGAGGTGGCCGGGGGGGATGTCTGGGCCGCCGGCTCGCGGGTGAATATCAATCTCATCAACCACGAAGGGGGCGCTGGGGAGACGTATGATCTCTATCTCCAGACAGACCCCACCGATCTTGCAACCGCCTCTCTCATTCAAAGTAACCTGGCGGCTGATGCTTCGCCTACTTGGGATGTTGACTATGTGGGGGCGGCCTGTCCCCAGGGGAGCGGCACAGCCTGTCGGCTGCTGACGATGCCGGCCGGGGTTTCTCCCACGGCGAATCCCTATGCCGTAGGCGATATTTTTATCAACAATCCCGAAATTACCCTGTCTCAGGGGCAAACGACCTATGAGCGGGGCGCTCTGATGCGAGCCTTCCTGCAAGGGCATACGCCCAATCATGAGTATGATGTCTGGATCGAGGGTATCACCTCGACTATCAAAGCCAAACTGGAGACGGTGACCACGGATAGCGTCGGCCAATACAGCGTCATCGAGGAGTTTATTCTGCCCGCCTGGCTCGATGGGGAGTATGAACTCGTTTCTTACGAGGTTGGCACTCAAGATCCGCCCATCGCCACCGAGCAAATCACGATCAGCACGCCGAACGGCCCCTTCATCACCGTCGATGGCGGCTATACCTGGCCGGTTGGCTCTTTCATCAATATCAGAGTCCACCAGCACACCGCGGCAGAGCATTATCTGGACTTCGGTCCCTGGCGCGTGCCCACCAGCAACGCCCCCGATACGTTTACGGTCGGGGCCAATGGGACACAGGTTCTCGGCTACACGATCCCGCTGTCGGCGGCGACCGGGACGACCGACGAAACCTATACCGTCGCCTCCTACCTTAATTCCAACAATAACCAAGAGGCTACCCGCGATGTGACGGTGGTGCCGATTCCCCTCATTCAAGTTGAAGAGGGAGACACGGTCCTGCCCAACTCGACGATTACCATCAAACTGAGCAACCACTCCCCCAACTCCAGCTATGCTGTCTACTATGGTAAAGAGATCAGCAACCCGAATGGGGTTGGCAAGAGCTTGTTCACGATTATCACCGATGCCAATGGGGAGGCGACCCGGACCTATAACCTGGCCGAATTACCTTCCACGCCGCCGCCAAATTTTTCTCGACCGGATACCTGTGGCTGTTATGGGAAATTTTACCATATGTACTCTGAGGCGCTAGACGGCACGCGGGTGGCCTTTACCGAAATGGCCATCGACTCGGCGGACCTGGCCATCACCAATATCGAGGTACCGCCGGATGCCCAGATCAATACGACCGTGCCCATCACCTTCACCATCCGGAATTTGAAGCCGGTGACGATCAGCCGTTACTTCGATATCGATCTGTATCAGAACCCTTCGCCGCTGGTTCCCGCTTATAGCCAGAATCAGTTCAACTTCCCCGGCGATGCCAAATATTGGCGGAACTTCGTGGCCCCCAACGGCCAGCCCGGCGATACCTTCGTCATCACCCATACCGAGTTTTACGTCGGCCAATATGGGGATCAGGAGTTCTACGGTTACGCCGACACCACCGATCTGGTTGTGTTTGAGCCGGATGAAGAGAACAATATCAATAGTGAAATCCTGTCGGTGGTCTGTACGCCGGATGAGGTGAATAGTGGCTTTGATTGGACCGAGAAGCTCTACGGTAATGACACCGAGGGCAGCGCCAACACCGGCAACTTGGACTTGACCAGCGACGGCAAGAGTTCGGCCGGTAATGATGATGACGCCGACAACCGGGGGCATTTGCTCCTCCATCTCGATGAGCCGATTACGACGACCGCCGGCTTCGAGGTGATCACCAGAGTCGACCAGGCCCCGGAGACGGATAACTATTCTAAGGGGGGGATCCAAATTCGTAACGCTGTTGATGATCCGCGCAGCATGAAGATCGAGTTCAACCTGGCCTGGCATGAGAATAAAAAAGAGCATCGGGTTCAGGTTTCTCTCAGAAATGATACCGGTGCGGCGGCTACCACCTGGAAGTCGAACCGGCGTGTCGATCTGGATGATGGGCCGGTCTGGCTCAGGATCGTGCGCCAACCCAACAGTAACACCTATAACTTCTACTACCGGCAGCGAACGGCCGAACCCACCAATTGGGGGCAGCCTTACAGCACGGCCGGCGTGGCTATGGATGAGGCGGTCTATGTCGGCCTGTTCAACGCTTCCTACGAGGATGATGTCGAGGCTACCTCGAGGTTTAGCAACTTTAGCTACACCGACTCTTCCGCCTGTGTGGAGGCGCAGGGGCAACCGACCGAGGAAATTCCGCCCGGCTTGACCATTTGCACCGACTTGTTGAAGGAAACCAGTTTTGAGACGCCCAATTCCCAGAGTTGGCGGCTCGGTACCGGGGAGGGGGTCTTCTATGGACCGAGTATCCTGCTGGCCCACACCGGTCTGTATCGTCTGGTGGCTCCCTCGTTCGACTCGAACTACAATACGCCCTTCTTCTACCAGCAGTTCACGATGCCCAGTTGGGTCATCTCCTCGACGACCGGCTTCAATTTGACGCTCTACCGGGATATCGATGATCTGGGAACGGATGACGGTGACGATGATCAATTCTATGCGGTGGTCTCTACCTCGCCCAATCCGGCGACGGCGGTCACTACCCCGACGCTGATTGCCGAAGGGTCCAGCACGACCGATTGGGAATTTAGCAATAAGGGGCTGGCCTTGAACGCCGGCGTAAATCTGGAAGATTATGCCGGTCAGCAATTGTATGCCTATTTCTACAACAACAGTAATGGTAACTGTAATTTTAGTACGCTTGAGGGCTGCTACGCCACAAACTACAGCTTCGACGATGTCCAGTTGACCTCCTGCACGACCCAGCCCCCGCCGGCCAACGTGGAGTCGCTCCTGCGCGGGCGGGTCACGCTCCACCGCTCCGGCGGGAGCAGTGAACAACTGGCCGGGGTGAAAGTGTGGGCCTACACCGAAGATGGTGAGCTGCACGAGACCTTCACCGCTCAGGATGGCAGTTATGCCTTTTACAATCTGGCCCCGGGCACTTACTACATCTACTCTGAGTATCACTTTATCGACGCCACCGATCCGAGCCAGATCGAGACCCTGGCTACCAATACCACCGCCCAGTTATCCTTTGGCCCGGCGTTGGTCGTCGATCTTGATCTATATGCTATCTCGCCCTAACGCAGTCTGTAGTAGGAGTTACGCAGTTGAGCGACAAACGCATCCCTTCGACACTTCCTACGGTCGCAGGACGCAGCCTGAGTAGGCGGTAGCCGTATCGAAGGGTGTCGTTGGGAGCGGC
>CAZWZZ010000294.1:0-7285 GCA_964638395.1 uncultured Caldilineaceae bacterium | reverse complement strand
ACTTTCCTTTTTTTGTTAAAATTCACTTATTCTTTTATTTTGTCCAAAGTCCAACGCTTTAGTTGGTTTGGGAAATGCTGCTTATGCTGACCAGGCAAATGATGAAGCCAAGGGACGTTACAATCAAGCGCTCGATTTATATCGTCAGTTAGGCGATGCCCGTCAGGTCGAAGCGGTGGAAAATCAACTGTCTGCGGTAAATTAAGGCAAGCCTCACGCAATCGCAAATTCATCTAAACTCATCAATATTAAAGGGGATAGAAATGCTGCAAATAGACCGCTCTTTCACATTAAAAATTGTAATTTCAATAAGCCTATTGGTTACTTTTGGGTTGATAAATCAATCCACCCACATAGCATATGCTTCCTCTATGCTTCAAAATCAACAGTGTGAAGCTTTACTCCAAGAAGCTATAGTAATACTTAGCGATGGCGACTATTCTCAGAGTTTAGATAAGATGCAGGAGGCCTTTGAATGTTTTGATGAAGCTAATATTCAAAAGGGAAAAGGTGCAACGCTGTTGAGTATTGGTATCATACAAGACAATTTGGAACAGTATGAAGAGGCATTGGATAGCTATAACCAAGCTCTGGTCATCTGGCGCGATTTAGACAATACATTGAATGAAGGACGAACTCTTAACTACATCGGACTCGTTTATAAAAATATGGAGGAGTATGACGAGGCCTTAAATTACTACCAGCAAGCTTTGACAGCTAGCCAGGCGGCTGGTGACAATAAGGGTAAACATATAGTCCTCAACAACATCGCCGATTATTACGAGGATTTAGATGAGTATGAAGAGGCAATGGACTATTACCAGCAGACCCTAGATATTGATCGTGACCTAGAAGATCAAGCGGGTGAAGCAGAACGATTGACAGATATTGGTCGAATGCAAGCTAATCTGGATATGTATGAAGAGGCGTTGGACACTTACGATCAAGCTCTGGTGATCTGGCAAGAGCTCGAAGACAAATCGAATGAGGGCTGGACCCTCAACAATATGGGATTAGCTTACAAAAACCTAGAGCAATATGACGAGGCTTTAGATCACTTCCAGCGAGCCTTGGCGGCTCGCCAGACAGCCGAAAATAGCTGGGGAGAACGCCAAGTCCTCAACAATATCGCCGATTATTACGAGGATTTGGATGAGTATGAAGAGGCGTTGGATCATTATCAGTTAGCCTTGGTCATTGACCGCAAATTGGAAGATCAAGATGGGGAAGCAAGACGGTTGACTCATATTGGTCGTATGCAAGCTAACCTGGAACAGTATGAAGAGGCGTTGGAAAGTTATGACCAAGCTCTGGTGATCTGGCAAGAGCTCGAAGACAAATCGAATGAGGGCTGGACCCTCAGCAATATGGGATTAGCTCACAAAAAACTGGAGCAGTATGATGAGCCTTTAGATTACTTCCAGCAAGCCTTAGCTGCTCGCCGGGTGGCTAATGATCGCTCGGGAGAACGTCAAGTCCTCAACAACATCGCCGATTATTACGAGGATTTGGATGAGTATGAAGAGGCAATGGATCATTATCAGTTGGCCCTAGCTATTGATCGTGACCTGGAAGATCAAGATGGGGAAGCGAGACGACTGACTCATATCGGTCGTATGCAAGCTAACCTGGAACGGTATGAAGAAGCATTGGATACTTATGACCAAGCTATGACAATCTGGCGAGCGTTGGAAGATAAATCGAATGAGGGCTGGACCCTCAACAACATTGGAATAGTCTATAAAAACTTGCAGCAGTATGATGAGGCTTTAGAGTACTACAGACAATCCTTGACGGCTCGCCGGGCGGCGGAAAATCCTCGGGGTGAACGTCAAACGCTCAACAATATCGCCGATTATTACGAGGATTTGGATGAGTATGAAGATGCAATAAGATATTACCGACAGGCTTTAACCATTGATCGTGAACTAGAAGATCAAGCTGGTGAGGGAGAACGGTTACATAATATTGGGCGCGTATATAATTTACTCAACGAGTACGAAAATGCTCTGGATTATTTTCAACAAGCCCTGACTATTCGAGAGACTCTCGATGACCGCGAAGACGAGGCCTGGACTTTAAACGGTATGGGGGATGTTTATGAAAACATGGGAGAGTTTCAAACTGCCTTGGATCATTATCAAAAAGCTCTATCTATTCAAGAAGGGAGCGATAACCAAAGTGGGATCGCGTGGAGCTTGAAGGATATTGGTTGGGTTTATTATCGTCTGTCAGAGTACGACACAGCATTGGACTACTCCGAGCAGAGTTTAGAGCTATTTCAAAAACTTGAAGATGAAGATGGTCAGGCCAGTGTCCTAAATAATTTTGGAGCTATCTATCGTTTTTGGGGTCGGTATTCGACAGCTTTGGATTATCATGAGCAAGCTTTATTAATTGAGCAAAATACTGATGATAGATTGGGGCAAGCTACCCAACTTGATAATATTGGCTTAGTTTATAACGATATGGGCCGCTTTGAAGATGCTGTGGATAAACATCAAGAGGCTTTAAAGATTGGGCAAGAATTTGATGACCGTAGCAGTACAGCATATTTTCTCCACAACACCGGAGTAGCTTACGCAAACCTGGGACAATATGAGATTGCCTTGGACTATTATTGGCGAGCGCTGACTATTCGACAAGAAATCGGCGACCAGAACGGCAAGGCAAACACTTTATCAAAAATTGGTTGGACCTATTATCTCCAAGGACAGTTCGATGAAGCCTTAGAACATCACGAGCGAGCCTTAAATATTCTTCAAGAAATAGAGGCTTCTCGTGATGAAGGCTGGGCGCTAAGTGATATAGGGAACGTGTTTAATAGTCTGGGAAGGTATCAGCAGGCTTTGGAGTACTTTCGAAATGGTCTTGAGATACATCGAAAAATTGGTCACCGTGAAGGAGAAGGCGGACTTCTTATCAATATGGGTAATGTCTATTATCACTTGGGACAAAAAGAGACTGCCTTGGATCATTATCAAGAAGCTCAAGTGATCCTTCAAGGAATTGGCCACCGTCGTAATGAAGGAATCAGCCTTGGTAATATCGGCGAGGTATACTATGATTTAGAACAATACACCCAAGCTCTGGAATACGCAGAACAAAGCCTGACCATCTTTGAGGAAATCGAGTATCGCGATGGTCAAGCAAGCAATCTCAGGAGATTGGGGGCTATCCACAATGCACTGGGGAATTATGATGACGCCTTTGAATTTCTTCAGAAAAGCCTAACGATAAAACGTGAACTGGGCGACAAAAGTGGTCAAGCTGGGGCTTTGAATGAGATTGGCAAACTTTATACCAACCGTGAGCAATATGATCCAGCTCTCAACTATTTCCAACGTAGCTTAATCATTCATCGGCAAATCGGCGACCAGAACGGCGAAGCAGAAACCCTTACGGATATGGGGAAGGCTTATGAGGCACAGGATGACGGTGAGCAAGCGATTGACCTCTACAAACAAGCGGTTGAAGTTATTGAGTCAATCCAGAGCGAAATTTCAATCGAGGAATTAACAACGATTTTCACAAGTGCTGAAGATCGAATGGTTGCTTATGAAAGATTGATCAGCTTGCTTTATGAAGATGGGCGTCTTGCTGAAGCCTTTAACTATGTTGAACGAGCGCGGGCCAGGGCTTTTCTCAACCAACTGGGTAATAACCGATACGATTTTGTGGCCGGAAGCGACACGGAGTTGGTGGCCCGTGAGCAAGAACTGGCCCGCCAAATTAGTACCCTGCGTCGTCAGTTAGCCCAGGAGAATGCCGATTATCTGACCTTGCAATCAGAACTTGAGGCCGTTCAAGCAGAGTATGATCAGGTTTTGATTGACCTGAAACTTTCCAATCCGGCTTATGCCTCTTTAATTAGCATTGAGCCGCTCACGACAGAAGAAATCCAAGAAGATGTACTTAACGACGAGACGGCCCTTGTTAGCTATTTTGTGACGGATGAAGAGGTTTTTGCTTTTGTAGTGAGTGAGGAATCGTTAGTGGCTGAGTCGCTCCCGATCACCCGCACCGAGTTATTTAATGAAGTCAAACATTTTCGTAATTTGGTGAGAGCTGAGGAACGGGGTGGCCCTACCCAGACCCAAGAGCGTATCAAGGTGGCCCAAGAGCTTTATCAGACACTCATCGATCCGTTACTGCCCCATTTGACACAATCTCGACTGATTATCGTGCCTCATCAGACGCTGCATTACCTGCCCTTCGCTGCCTTACTCGATGAGGATGAACAACCTTTAGCTAATGACGTCACCCTAACCATTGTTCCAACCGCCAGTAGTCTTGACCCCAAACTCTACACTCCAAGTGAAAACAATGGACAGGCGTTAATTTTGGGTAATCCTGAAACATCCGCTCAAAATTTACCAGATGCTGAAGAGGAGGCCATCGCTGTTTCTGACCTGTATCGCCAGGTTTCTGTATTTACCGGAACGGTAGCTTCTGAGGCAGCATTTCGCCGGAATATAGAGAAGGCTGACATCATTCATCTGGCTACACACGGTACGCTTGATCCTCTCAACCCTCTCTTTTCTTCGTTACTTTTGTCCGGAGACGAGGCATCTGAAGACACTGAGCAGGATGGCTATTTAGAAGTACGTGAAGTTTTCGACTTAGATTTACAAGAAGCAAACCTGGTTGTGTTGAGCGCCTGTGAAACTGCATTAGGAGAGCAAAGTCGAGGCGATGAGTTAGTAGGGTTGTCCAGAGCATTTTTATATGCCGGTACGCCGGTTGTGGTGGCTAGCTTATGGCCTGTAGAGGATGAGGCGACTGAAGCATTAATGGTCGCTTTTCATCAAAATTTTCAGGATGGCATGGAACCATCTGAGGCTCTGATAGCCGCCCAATCCGAAATACATGAACAGTCGAAGTGGGCGGCCCCTTATTTCTGGGCCGGGTTTATTGTCATCAGTCGAAATGTAGAATAGGTGCAGACCTGTATTCTCAAAACTTGGTTTCGTCTGTAGAGTTGGTTTTGTCTCACTTATATTGGCACACAAGGAGTCGCGTTATTGCTGGGCGTTCTAATGTTCGTTCCTAAAACAATAGCTCTCAAACCACCGGTTCCCAAAACCATCCAGTGTATGGTCGTACATTAAAAAAGCCCCCGTCACATTGACAGAGGCTTTTTTCTTCAACAATCAAGCGACAACCTACACCCGCTGCACCCCCACCATCACATCCAAGCCATCAATCTTCTCCTTCCGCTGGAACGCGGCTTCGGGAATGAGTTGATGCTCGATGGCGGTGGCCAGGGTTTCGGCCTGGATATACTCGGCCCACTGCTCGAAGACGTGATGGACCTCTCCTAATCAGTTTTTTGACGATTATCTCCTGAAACTGTAAAATCAATTATGCGACTTGTAGAGTTTCACCGTTTTCTGAATGATAATAATGCCCTTCGTGTACGATTTGAGGTGGAGAGTGGACAGGTTCTGAAATTTCTAGTGCAACTGGAATGTTGCTTTGATGATAAAACTTGGGTGCCGGTTATTCGCTATGACACGGCCCATGGCTTCGCTCATTGTGATAAACTTCATCCCTATGAGTCAGCAACAAAAACAAAGATGGAAACTAAAAACTACAAAGAAGCTCTGAATGTGGCTCTGGACGATTTGGCAAACAATTGGAAGCAGTACAGAAGGAGTTACGCGGAATGGCTCAAGCAACAAAAAAGATGACGCCTTCTAATGTCGTAGAACGGAATATTTCGTTAGTAAAAGAGATTATGGAGTACTTACTTGATAATCCACAAGTATTCAGTTCTTTACCCGACAAATTTGAATTGGTTGTTTTACCAGAAGATGACCCTGAGATGCGTCTCTACAATTTGGATTTACTTGACAGATATGGAAGTGAAGGCAAGCCGATAGTATTTGCTCGGGTAAAAGTAGACGGCAAGAATATTACCATACAAGATAGACCAAGTTTGTATGCGCCTATACCGATAGCCGTATAAGTAAAATGCAAGGAAGGCGGAGTAGGTTTTGTAACACAAACACGGCCTAAGTTACAGGCGGCGGGGCCATTTCCGTTCCGTAGATTGAGCGGTTTGTGGCCGTGGGCCTGTCCTGAGCGAAGTCGAAGGGTTACTGCTTCCCTTGGGGCCGGTATCTGTATATGTGGTCATAAAAAAAGCCTCGGTCGCTCTGACCAAGGCTTTTTGCTTTAACGATTTATAATCAAGCGGCAACCTACACCCGCCGCACCCCCACCATCACATCCAAGCCATCAATCTTCTCCTTGCGCTGGAACGCGGCTTCGGGAATGAGTTGGTGCTCGATGGCGGTGGCCAGGGTTTCGGCCTGGATGTAGTCGGCCCACTGCTCGAAGACGTGATGGACGGTGCCTTCGGCCTGGTAGTAGACGGTAATGCGGTCGGCGATGTCGAAATCGGCGTCCTTGCGCATATTTATCTCGTTCCAACGTTCTACGTTGCGCTTGCGTGAAGCCGGAACGCGCCAGCGTTCCAACATTCGCTGTGGCGATCTGCGAAAAGTTTGTGACGTTCAATTTGATAGCCTGCTGATGACCGGCCTCTTTTTCCAAATGTCCGGCTTTTTGCAACGAGGATTAGGCGCAATACTTTCAAATAAAAGGCGAGGCGTAGACTTCGGAAGTCTTAGGCGGTTACGTTGGGGAGTCAGCCACCTTGAGGTGTTACCCACACCGAGGGACGGCGTTTTTTTATTGTAGCTGATTATGCTATACTTGTATGGAAGTTTTGTCAAAAATGGTTTTGTGTTCCGATGCCGATGGGTACGGCACAGCGACGGATAATGGAACGATAACCAGAGTAAACGTATTATGACAGAGGAAGAAGTTGAAGCAATTCGGGAACAATTCAGGAATGGGGAATATGCGGTCAGCGGTCATGCCATTGTTGAGGCAAGAAAAGATGGAATTGAACCACATACAATCGCCAAATTGGAATGGGTTGCCATATATGGAAAAGTGATTGAAGAATACCCTGAAAAAGATGTCTGTTCTATGCGGAATTGCCGGACGACAAGTTTCCTGTCCATATTGTAGTTGAGTATTCGTTCCCGGAAGAACCTGTGATTGTCACCGCCTATGTTCCTGACAATCGGTATTGGATCAAAGATCAAATTCGGAAGAAATGAAACAATATATCGCTATGAATCTATTAAAAAAACGCCCTTGCCCGGAGTGCCGAGGAGAAATGCGCCCTCAACTCATTAATATGCTGTACAAAAAATTGGACTTTGGACAAAAACATTCAGGATTGCAAGACTGAATAGCCTCAAAACAT
>CAZWZZ010000293.1:0-7288 GCA_964638395.1 uncultured Caldilineaceae bacterium | reverse complement strand
TTCATCCACCGCTATTTGTTGGAGTATCTGGCGGGGACTACAGCGGATTGAGGAAAGGAACGGAGGGGCGGAACCGATGAGGGTACTGAGAGGGGATGAAGGCGCTGAGGGGGTTGGTAGGGGATCAGCGGTTTCAGGGGTGTCAGCGAATCAGCGGTTCGAGGGGGCGGCGGTGGGTATCCGCTCCATTCAGCCAGCCAGTGTAGTGCCTAAAGATTGCCCAAAACCAAAGATGGGCGTATCATTGCGTCTCGACCAAACGATGAAGGGGGAACCTGATGATACGCCTATTGAAAGAAGCTGCGCTCATTCTGGTGCTGGCCGGATTATGGGCGGCCGGGGGCTACTTTACCGGAGCCGCTTTGGAAACGATTGGCTTTGATGCCTATCGCTGGGGCATTATTTTGGCCGCGCTCAACGTTATTTTGGGAATGAGTTTGTTTCTGGGTGTGACGAAGGATCCGGCGGCGGAGCGGATTTTTTTCAGACAGGCAAAACCGGACGACATTGGTTATGCTGTAGTGGGTTGCTTATGGCTATTGCCGCTCCTGTGGCTTATCTTCGGCGTCTCGATGTGGTTCTGGGCGCTCGTCCTGCGGCTCATCTTCCCCAAATAGAATCAGATAACTATTAATCAAATCGCCGTGGGCCGTACCGCTATAGAGAACAAAGAGGGGGCCAAGGATGATGAAGATGATGTGCCAAGTGGGGCCGTCGATGAAGTAACGCTCCGGCGGCATACGGATGAAGAAGGCGGATAAGACCCACAACAGGTGAAACAGCAGGCCCAAGCCCATACAGACTCCAAATGGGAAGAGTGAGGTAAAGAGCCGTTCCCATTTGGTTCGTTTTGACAAAGGGCGGACGTAATACGCGCCCCATTCGTAATGGCACGGTTTACCGATCAAGCGGTAGGCCAGCACGTGGAGCAGTTCGTGGGGGATGAGATAATAGCCGCCCACTTTCGTCCAGAATGTTCGCCAAGCGTGTTGGTTGTTCATAGCCGAATCATAACACGTCCTGTCGGATTGGGCAAAAGGCATAAAGTCAGCCCTGTTTACTGTTACCCCGGCTGGGTTTTAGCCTGCCGCCTCCTCCTGCGCCGGGTAGTGGGGGTATAGCTTCATCCACCGCTATTTGTTGGAATATCTGGCGGGGACTACAGCGGATTGAGGAAGAGGACGAATGGGGATGGAGCTGCTGAGGGAGTGAAGGCAGGTCAACGGTTTCAGGGGTATCAGCGAATCGGCGGTTCGAGGGGGAGTAGTGGTGGGCATCCGTTCCGTTCAGCCATCCGTTGTCGAGAGGGAACGGCTGGCTCCGAATGTCGGAAAGCCGGGGGTTTCGTTTGTTGCCGCCCATTCGAGAAGTAGTTATAATAGATGTATAGCTTCAACTGAACTGAAAAATTGTGGTCTAGGTAAACGTCACACCCTTCAAGGAGTATCTTCGATGGCTAGAGAATCCCTCGGCTATGTCCATCTCCAATGGACCTGCCCCAACTGCCAGACCAAAAATCTTGGCAGCGACCGCTTCTGCGCCAGTTGTGGCGCGCCCCAACCGGACAATGTCGAATTCGAACAAATGGCCGGGGCGGAACTGATTACTGACAAGGAGGAGTTAGAGCGGGCCAAAGCCGGGCCTGACATTCATTGCGCCTACTGCGGCTCTCGCAACCGGGGGGATGCCAAACATTGCACCCAATGTGGGGCCGACCTGGCCGAGGGGGAAAAGCGACAGGCCGGGCAGACGTTGGGGGCCTACAGCGACAAACCGGCCGAGAAGATCAACTGCCCCGCCTGCGGCACGCCCAACGATCCCAACGCGCCCAAATGTGTTCAATGTGGGGCCAGTTTGGTGACGGCTCCGCCCCCCCCGAAGCCCCAACCTGAACCCCAGACCCTCGGCGTTCGTTCCAAGGCTAAAGGCCGCAGTCGGCCCCAGGCGGCGGGCGTGGGTAAAGCCGGTCTCTTTGGCGGTGTCGGTTTGGGGCTGATCGGCCTGCTGATTTGTGGCGGGTTGATCCTCTTCTTCGTTTTGGCCGGGCGCACCGAGGACATTAGCGGCACGGTCAGGTCGGTCGATTGGACGCGGGAGATTGCCGTCGAATCGCTAGTGCCGGTCTCCTACTCCGATTGGCGGGATGACATTCCATCCGGGGCGGCGGTCGGCTCCTGCACCGAGCGGGTGCATCACACTCAGGATCAACCCGCGCCCAATGCTGAGAAAATCTGCGGCACGCCCTACGTCGTCGATGAGGGCAGCGGCTTCGGCGAGGTGGTCCAGGATTGCCAATATCAGGTCTATGCCCCCTACTGCGACTACACCATCGAGGAGTGGCGCGAAGTGGATACGCTGCGGCTGACCGGCAGCGACTTCAACCCCAGTTGGCCCGCCGTCACCGCTCTGGATACCGATGAGCGGGCCGGGGAGCAGAGCGAACGGTACGAAATCGTCTTCGAGACCGAAACAGGGCGCTATACCTACGTCACCCGCGACCCGACCGAGTTCGGCCGCTTCCAGCCGGGCAGCCGCTGGACGTTGCAGGTCAACACCTTTAACAGCGTGGTGGATGTGGAGCCGAGGTAACCAACCACAGCCCAAACGGAGAAGAATATCTGATGCACACCCACTACCACAGCGCCGATCAAATCACCTACGACGGCCGGCAGTTGGCTCCCCACTGGATTTACCGCCATTTTGATTTGGTGGGGGATGGTATCGTTGCTTTCTACGGTCCCTGCCAGGTGGAGTTGGCGGAGATGGTTGATGTGGAGGATGTCAAGGCCGCAGCGCCGATTTACAGCCCGCTGATGCTCCACTGTATCGCCGAGTTTTTCCAGACCGATTTGGAGCTGGCCGTTTACCGGCAGCGGTTGCTGATTATTACCGCCAAAGAGTTGCTGGAAGAGGTGACGCCTCACACCATTCAGCGCCGGGGGGATGATCTCTACGCCACGCGGCCCGACGGCACGCCCGGCAAACTGTCCGTCTCCATCGCCACGGCCAGCCCGACCTCGACCTTGATCCACACCGGGTTCAACATCGACACCGAGGGCACGCCGGTACCGACGGTCAGCCTGACGGAATTGGGGGTGGAGGTCGAGAGCTTCGCCCGCGACCTCCTGCACCGTTACGCTGCCGAGGTGGAAAATATCCGTCTGGCCCGTTGTAAAGTGCGGGCGGTTGGGTGATGAAGTCGGTAAACGGACAATGTCCTTAAGTTAAGCGATGATAGCATCCCGAGTAGCGCGGAACGGAGTGGAGTGCGTATCGAGGGGTGCGGCTGATACAACGATTCGGAACCACCCCGCACCCCTCGATACGGTTTCGCTACGCTCACCTACTCGGGATGCTACGAACTTAATGACATTGAATAAACGGATAGATAACGGATTAACGGATGGCGCAGTGAGCTAAAGTCACGATTGGTAGACCGCAATCGTCCCCTTCGATACAACCTCGTTCCTCGGTTCACTCAGGCTGTGTCCTGAGCTTCTCGAAGGGAGGCTGCGCTCTCCTGACTATCCGCTAATCCGTTAAACATCCGCTGGCCGATTGGCCAATTACTCCTCAAACTGGTTCGTCAGCCGGACCATTTCCTCCAAAATCAGGCTCATATTTTCTATCTCCTCGCCGTAGGTGGCCCAATCGCCGTCTTGTAGGGCTTCTTGAGCGGCCTCGTAATGGTCGGAAGCGGAGCGGGCCAACTCGCCGAGGTCTTCACTACTGAGGACGCCCAGACCGGTCGCCGCTTCCCCGGTGATCTCGGCGGCGGCTGAGTCCTCGGCGGTCGCCGATTGGCCCTCGGCGGCTGGCTCTGCCGTCTCCGCCGCCAGAGCCTCGTCACGGGCTTCGGTCGCTGCGGCCAGGGTCGGGCCACGTCCTTCGAGCAGGGCCTCGACCGCTTCGTCCAACGTTTCCCGCATCACAATCCGGTCGCCGGAGGCCAGGATGACCCGTTTCAGTTCGGGAATCTGCCCATTTTCGGCTCGTAGATAGAGCGGCTCGACGTACATCAGCGAATTTTCGATGGGCAGAACCAGCAGATTGCCCCGGATGACCTCCGATCCCCCCTGATCCCAGAGGGTGATCTGGGCCGAAATCTCCGGGTTCTGGTCGATCCGCCCCTCGATTTGCAACGGCCCAAAAACCAACTCCTGTTTGGGGAAGCGATAAACGATTAAATCGCCATAATTTTCCCCGTCCGAGCGGGCGGCCATCCAGGCAATGAGGTTATCCTTATTGTTGGGGGTGAAGGGTTGGATCAGTACAAATTCATTCTCGGTTTCACCCGGCAGTTTCATGACCACGTAATAAGGTTCGACGGCCTGGCGATCCCCTTCCAACGTTTCAAAGGGAATTTCCCACAAATCCTCTTTGTTGTAGAAAACGTTGACATCCCGCATATGGTAGGTGCGGAACAGTTCCGATTGGATTTTGAAGAGCGTCAGCGGGTAGCGCATGTGGGCCTGGAGCCATTCCGGCATCTCGCTAAATGGGGTGAACAGTTCCGGGAAAATGTTGGCGTAGGTTTGCAGCACCGGGTCCTTATCATCGACCACGTAGAAGCTGAGATCGCCGTCGTAGGCATCAACCACGACCTTGACCGAATTACGAATGTAGTTGATGCTGGTGAAGGCGGAGGTGTTGATGCGCTCGGAGTAGGGGAAAAGTCTGGAGGTGGTGTAGGCATCCAGAACCCAGTAGAGATTCCCATCCTGGCCAATGACCAGATAGGGGTCCTCGTCATATTGCAGGAAAGGGGCGATTTGACCGGCCCGCTCGTGAATATTGCGATGTAGCAGAACCCGGCTGTTGTTGGTGAACTCCTGGCTGAGGAGCATATTCATATCGGCCAGGAGCAGGGCAATCGCCACCCGTTTGAAGTAGGAGTCCATCAACACGCCGCCGGTTCCTTCGTAATTGGCAAAAACGTTTTGATCGCCGCTGGGGTAGTTGAACTCCCGCTCTTCGGTGCCGACGAAGGCGTAGCCGTTATTGGCCTCGCCATAGTAGATTTCGGGTCGCTCGATGGGTAAATCGACGCTCGATTTGGGCGGCAAATCCTTAACCCACAATTCGGGCAAGCCCTCCGTCGTCACTTCGTTGACCGGGTTGACCACCGCGCCGTAGCCGTGGGTGAATTGCAGCCGTTGCGTGACCCAGGTCGGGTTTTGAAGCTGGGACACATCCAACTCGCGGGCGGCCAGGGCTACCTGCCGCAGTTCGCCGTCGATCATGTAACGATCCAGATCAGGCTCCAAAAATTCATAGTAGAGCCGGATGGCTTGAAGCTGCTGGTACGTTTGTTGCAAGGGGCGATAATCCCACAGCCGAATATTACGCAGCGTGGTTTCATTGTCGGCCAGTAGCTCCGCTGTGACCGTCTCCACCTGCGAAAAGTCCCGCTCGGTGATCCGATCCAGGCCGTAGGCCAGATTGGTGAAACGGATATTGTCCTCGATGTAGGGTGTTTCGCGGGCCAGTTCGTTGGGAACGACTATGTAGGTTTGGATTAGCCCGGGCAGAATGTTAGTCCCGACGATTCCGGCGATGATCCAGACGGCGATAGCGCCCAGGCTGATCGTGGGCCGCCGAATAAAGGTGTTAGCCAGCAGAATGAGAGCCGTACCTACGGCAATCACGACCAGGGTCCACAGAGCCGGTAAATTGACGTTGATGTCGGTATAGCTCGGCCCGAAAGCCACCCCCTGTTCCGAGTACATCAAATCGAACAGGCTGAGCCAATGACCGAAGGCGAAGGCCAGGAAGATCAACGCGCCCAGAACGGACAGGTGAAGCTGGACGTGGGGTAAAACGACAACACGTCCCTCGGACAGGTTGTTCTGCTGGGCCAGGGCGTAAATAATGACCGCCCCGATCAGGGACAGGAACAGCGCCGCCACCAACCACACTTGAATGAAGCGGTAAAAGGGCAGGCTGAAAATATAGAAACTGATGTCCATATTGAAGATGGGGTCGGTCAGGCCAAAGGGTTCCTGGTTCAGAAATTGCAGAAAGGTCAGCCAGTTTTGGGAGGCAGCACTGCCGATGACCCAGGCCAGAAAGAGGGTGACGCCGATGATGCCCCACAAAATGAACTTCTGGGCCACCAGCGACTCCTCACCGAAGAAGAGGATGTGCCCTACCGATTGGCGCCGGGCAATGAGGGTGTTGACCATAAACAGGGCGGCAAAGGGCAGGGCCACGGCCACCCCCACGATAATCTGTGCCCACAGGCCGGTCGAAAAGACCGACTCGAAACCGAGGTGCTGGAACCACAGAAAATCGGTGTAGAGGCCGATGCCAAAGCGCCCCACCAGGATGACGCCCAGGCCGACCAAAATAACAATCCACAGGCGGATACGATCACTGTTTTTCATAGTAAATTCTTTTCTCCACACTCCAAACTTTAGAAAACTACGTCAGGACTTACGCAGTTTGTAGAACAATTTGCTAAATCAGACGTTTGCTTAAGACCTGCTACTCAAGACTTTGTTGCAAGTCATCAATTTGTCGCTCCAAATCTTCGATCTCGATGGTGATTTCCGGCGGTGTCGAGATACCAAATCGAACGGCTTGCATTTTAAGGACGTGCAGACGGCGCATTAGCTCGGCAATGAGTTCTTTGGTGCGGGTTGTGGTCGTATCAGTGGGGTTGGAGGCTGACGTGTCGGTTGAGGGGCCGCCCAACTGGCCTTCAAATTCATTAAATTTTTCGGGAACATCCTCTTGAATGATTGATAAAAGCCGGGGAATTAGCCCTTTTCGCTCGCTGTGTTCGATGAGGTGGCGAATCAGAGCCTCTTTACGTTCGTCCCCAAAATTATCGTACACCGGCCTGAATGCCGGCACTTCATAACATAGTTGGCGTAACTCTTCCAGCCTGTAGGCCGCGTTGACCAGTTGACGGATGTTTCTGAGGTTGTAAGGTTGGTTCATGTTGGTAGTTGGTAGTTGTTGAATGTTTTGGATAGTATACCATTGATGCAGATGCAGGTAAAACGTGTCGGTTGGGCTGGGTGTGTTCGGAGTTAGGGGCGAATTTTCGAGTAGCATCCCGAGTAGCGCGGAACATCGTGTAGCGCGTATCGAGGGGTGCGGCTCACCCAACGATTCGGGGCCAACCCGCACCCCTCGATACGGTTTCGCTACGCTCACCTACTCGGGATGCTACGAACTTAATGAAAGTGGTATTTCACTTTTCGGGCGAATGTTGTTCATTTACCCCATCAATTTCCATCTCTTCTAACCAGACCAGATAATCCTCATAACTGTTGAGCCA
>CAZWZZ010000292.1:7035-7301 GCA_964638395.1 uncultured Caldilineaceae bacterium | reverse complement strand
GGCGAGTTAGCCCCAAGCGAACCGGAACCCGGCGAGGAGAGCGAGCCGGAGGCCCCCGATTGGTTAGCCGACCTGCCCCAAGCGCCCCACACCGGCGAATTGGCCCTGGCCGATACGGACGAACAAACGCCTGAACCGGAATCCGCCGAGGCCGAGCCGGACGCCCCCGACTGGCTGGCCGGATTGCGACAGGCCGAAGCTGACCACGTAGCCGATGAGTCTGAAACGTCCGATACCGAAACGCTCGATGAAGCCGAAACCCCTGA
>CAZWZZ010000292.1:6482-6935 GCA_964638395.1 uncultured Caldilineaceae bacterium | reverse complement strand
GGTTGCGTGACTTGGATACCGAACCTGCCGCCGAGCCGGAACCCGCCGAGGCCGAGCCGGACGCGCCCGATTGGATGCGTGACCTGGACGCCGAGCCAGCCACCGCATCGATCACCGAGTCGGAACCCGATGAAGCCGAACCGGAGGCCGCCGATTGGTTGGCCGGATTGCGCCAGGCCGAGGCTGACCACGTGACCGATGAGTCTGAAACGTCCGATACCGAAACGCTCGATGAAGCCGAAACCCCTGATTGGTTGCGTGACTTGGATACCGAACCTGCCGCCGAGCCGGAACCCGCCGAGGCCGAACCGGACGCCCCCGATTGGCTCACTGATCTGGATACCGAAGCTGAGGCTGAACCGGAACCTGGCGAGGAGAGCGAGCCGGAGGCCCCTGATTGGCTCAGTGACCTGGAGACCGAAGCTGAGGCCGAGCCGGAATCCGTCGAGACCG
>CAZWZZ010000292.1:1481-6382 GCA_964638395.1 uncultured Caldilineaceae bacterium | reverse complement strand
AGCCGGACGCCCCCGATTGGTTGGCCGGATTGCGACAGGCCGAGGCTGACCACGTGGCCGATGAGTCTGAAACGTCCGACACCGAAACTCTCGATGAAGCCGAAGCCCCCGATTGGATGCGTGACCTGGATGCCGAACCTGCCGTCGAGCCGGAACCGGAAGAAGCCGAACCAGAGGCCCCCGATTGGCTCAGTGATATGGAGACCGAAGCTGAGACTGAACCGGAACCCCAAGAGGAGACCGAGCCGGACGCCCCCGATTGGCTCAGTGACCTGGATACCGAAGCTGAGGCCGAGCCGGAATCCGTCGAGACCGAGCCGGACGCCCCCGATTGGTTGGCCGGATTGCGACAGGCCGAGGCTGACCACGTAGCCGATGAGTCTGAAACGTCCGATACCGAAACTCTCGATGAAGCCGAAGCCCCCGATTGGATGCGTGACTTGGATACCGAACCTGCCGTCGAGCCGGAACCCGTCGAGGCCGAGCCGGAGGCCCCCGATTGGCTCAGTGACCTGGATACCGAAGCTGAGGCCGAACCGGAACCGGAAGACGCCGAGCCGGAGGCCCCCGATTGGTTAACCGAGCCTGGCTCCGAGCCGGAACCCGTCGATAGCGAGCCGGAGACCCCCGACTGGCTCACTGATATGGAGACCGAGCCGGACATCTCGACGCCGGACTCGGAGGTTGCCGCCCCCGATTGGTTGGGCGACCTGCCCGACACGGACGAATTGGTCATCGCCGCAGAGACCGAGACCGAACCGGAGCCGGTTGAAGAGACAGAGGCCCCGCTGCCATCTGCTGAACCGGCTGATGAGCATCCGGATGAACATACACCGGAAGCTACAGACGAAGAAATAAAAGCGGAAACAGAAACAGACACAGAAGATGAAGATAAAGACACCTCCGACTGGCTGACAGGGCTGCGTCAAGCCGGTGCCGCTGCCGCTGTGACCGGCACGGCGGCGGCTGTGGCCGAGTCTGATACCCCTGATTGGTTGGCCGATGAACCGGCGGAACAGCCGGAACCGGAAGAATCCGAGACCGAGGCCGAGCCGGAGACGCCCACTTGGTTGCTGGACGGCCCGGAGGAACCGGCGGTAGCAGAGAGCGTTGAACCGGAGGAAGCCGGCCCCGACTGGCTGACCGGACTGCGCCAGGCTGATGCGGACCAGGCGGAAACGCCTGCGGTTGAGACCGAGGCCGACGAAACCCCGGCTTCTCCCGATTGGCTCGCTGACCTTTCAGACGAGTCGCCTGACACCGAACCGGACAGCGAGATGCCTGACTGGCTGGCCGAAACGCCGTCGGAGGCCCTCCCCGACGAGACCGAGACCGGTCAAGCTGATGAAGAGCCGGAAATGCCGGATTGGCTGCTGGGTGACGAGGCAGGGGACGAACCGGACGCTATGACGGACGCTGCGCCGGAAGCGACGGTTGAAGAGGCCGCTGTCGCTGCGCCGGACGCCTCTGATTGGCTGGCTGATTTAGGCGGCCCGGCGGAGCCTACACCCGAACCGGACGCCGAAGCGACAGAGCCGCCGACCGATCTGGCCAGCCCTGACTGGCTCGATGATCTGTCCGAAGATGCGACGGCGACGCCGGCCGACTTGGACACAGAGGCCGAAGCCCCTCTAACCGTCGATGATAGCGGCGAGGTCGATGTGGTCGCCCCCGACTGGCTGGCTGACCTGTCCGGGGAGGCTGAACCGGACCAGCCAGAAACAGAGCCGGACGCCGGGGCTGCTTCCTTCGATTTCGACACCGAGGCAGAGTTACCCGAACCGGATTGGCTGAGTGGCGCTGACACCGACGACGAACTCCCTGAACCGGACTGGTTGAGTACGCCTACGCCTGACGAAGAAGAAAGTACAGCCCCCACCCCGGACACGACCGAAGACGAGACGGATGAGATTTCGGCTGAACCGGATTGGTTGAGCGAGGTTGACAGCGGCGATGAGGTAGCCGAACCGGAGTGGTTGAGCGAGGTTGACAGCGGCGAGGAAAGCGCAGTCCCCACCCCAGAGACGACCGAAACTGAGCCGAAGTGGTTGAGCGAAGCTGACGCGGACGAAGCCGTGGCCGAACCGGATTGGTTGAACGTGGCTGATACCGACGATGAGTTACCTGAACCGGATTGGCTGTCTGGTCTCGATAGTGACAGCGATGAAACACCCCCGGAAAGCGCCGAGCCGCCTTCGGCAGAGCCAGAGGCAGAAGCAGAGCAAGAGGCAGCCGAAGAACCACCCGCCCCAAGCTGGATGACCGGCCTGCGGGAAGCGACCCAGGCCGTCCGCTCCGGCGTGCCGGAGGATCAGGTGGGCGCATTTGACGAAACCTTCGGAGAGCCGGAGGCCGACGAGGCAACGCTGCTGGCCCAGGCCGACGAGGCGGCCCCCGTGCCTGAGTCTGCGGTTGCCGATGACGCATTAGATTGGCTGGGCGAAGAACCGGATGAAGCGCCCGATTGGTTGCAGGATTTGGGCGATGAGGATGAGGAAGTTGAGGAAGATAAAAAAGAGGAAGAGCCGCCCGCGCCGGAGGAAACCCCGGCAGCAGCCCTCATCGACCTGCCGCCCACAACGACCACGCCGGACAAAGCAAAAGAGCAAGAGCAAGAAAAAGAGCGGGCCGAAGCCGAAGGAGCGGCTCCGACCTGGCTGGAGTCGCTGCGACGCCCCGGCGAGGCTCCGCCGGAGGAAGTCGAGACCGAGGCTGAGGAAACTGAAACCGCCGAATCGACCGGGGTGATGACCGACTTTGCGACGCTGCTGCCTGCCGAACGATTGGCGACGCCGGCCGCCGCTGCCGCCCTGCTGGCCAGCCAGCCGGGGTCCACCGCCGAGGCCGCCCGCCACTTTCACGCCATCGCCACCCGCGCTCCCCAACCGGCCACCCTCCCGGAGACGGTTCCCCAACCGGCGGCCCTGTTTAATCTGCCCCGGCTGGGCCTCTACCTGCTGTTCATCATCCTGGTGGCCCTACCCCTGTTGCCCGGCTTACGGGCCGCCGATTGGGGCCGCGAGGCCACCTGGACCGAACCGGTTGGCGAGTTGGCCGCTGACCTGGACCAGCAGCGCCGCCAACTGATTAGCGAGCCGCTAGGCATCATCGACCAGCAGCCGCCCGACGCTGTGGCCCTCGTCTCCTTCGATTTTAGCACGGCCACGCAGGGCGAAATGGAACCCCTGGCCGAGGCCATCATCGGGCGATTGAAAGGGCAGGGGATGCGCCTGATCTTTATTAGCCTGGAGCCGGAAGGAGCGGCCCTGGCCCGGCAAATGTCCAACCAACTGCTGGCCGAGCGGGACGAACCGTATGGCGAGACGCTGGTCAACCTGGGCTATCTGCCCGGACAGGTGGCCGGTATTCGAGATTTGACCACGGGCGGGACGACGCTGGCCTCGCTGCCCGACTTTGAGCGGCAGGCTACCCTGCAAAGCGCGGAGTTGGCCGCCTGGAACGACATCCAAAATTTAGAGCAGATCGATCTGGTGGTGACCATCGCCGATAACCCGGCGGTGGCCCGCTGGTGGATCGAGCAGTTGGCCCTGGTTCCCCAACCGGCTGAGGGACAGCGCTTCCTGATGGCCGCCACCAGCGCCAGCGCCGCCCCATTCTTGACGCCCTACCAGGCCAACGATCAACTGGATGGGCTGATTGCCGGGATCAACGGCGCGGCAGCCATCGAGGCCGGACGGCGGGAGTTCGGCCCGGCCCGGCAGATGCTCGATAGCCAGAGCATCGCCCATCTGCTGCTGGTCATCATCATCTTTGCCGGGATCATCGTCGGCTGGATGCCGCCCCTCCACAACACCGGGGCTGAAACCGAGCCTAAAGCTGAGGCTCCATCCCGGACACCACCCGCCCCCGACCCCCAGGCGGCAAAAAATGAGACAGATGAGACAGATGAGACAGATGCGATAGATAAAGAGGAAGAGGCTTAGTATGGAACTGATCGGTCAACTCATCGCCGCCGTGCTGACGATTATGGTCTTGAGCTACATCATCGGCGATAACATCCTCTTCAAGCTGGCCGCCCACATCTTTATCGGGGTGGCCATCGGCTACGCGATCATTGTCGTTGTCCACGAAGTTTTTCTGCCCTCGCTGACGACTGATAATTTCAACGCGGTGCCGGCCCTGCTGCTGTCCGCCTTTCTCGTGTTCAAAATGCTGCCCGGCCAGAACCTCATCACCAACTCGCTGGGCAGCATCTCTCTGGCCTTTGTGCTGGGCGTGGGCACGGCCCTGGCCATCGGCGGGGCGCTGTTTGGCACGCTACTGCCCCAAACCGGGGCGACGATGGTTCCTGTCCTCAATCCTGTCAGCGAATTTTACGCCGACACCGAGACGGACGTGGGGCTGGTGCGCTGGCTCAACGATGTCATCATTGTTCTGGGAACCGTCGGCACACTCTTTTATTTCACCTTCACCGTTCGCTCGACCGGGCTGTTTGGCGGGCTGCGGGAGGGCACGATCCGCTTTTTTGCCGGGATGGGCCGCCTGATGATTATTTTCACGCTGGGGGCGCTTTTTGCCAACACCTTCAGTTCCCGGATGGCCCTGCTCATTGCCCGGCTTCAATTTTTGACCAGCTTCTTTGGTGGATAACCTGTGGCCAATAACGAATCGAAGACCGAACCAAACATCAAAAGCATCCTGGCCGTTGATTGCGGCCACGTAACCACGACCGCCCTCCTCATCGACACGGTGGAGGGAAGCTATCAGATGGTGGCCTCGGCCCGGACGGCCAGCACCCACACCGGCCCGGAACCGGACATCACTGCCGGGATTTTGACCGCCATCCGCCAGATTGAAAAGGAGAGCGGCCACACCTTGCTGGCCTCTAGCAATTGGCCGATTACGCCCCGCAACAGCAGCGGCCAGGGCACGGATGCTTT
>CAZWZZ010000292.1:0-1381 GCA_964638395.1 uncultured Caldilineaceae bacterium | reverse complement strand
CCGGTGATCGAGATTTTACAGCCGGTGGTCAATCTGCAAGTGGTGGATAACATCCGGCCTACGCTGGAGCGGGAGAATCTGGTCGCTACCCAGGCCGAGTTGGAAAAGTTTTACGTGCAGCGCAAAATGGCCCGCTTGCCCGGCATTGACAAGCTGCAAAAGTGGACCCAGTGGCCCATCCTGCCCACCGGCCAATCTTTTGAAAAGGTGATCGCCTATCTGGGGCAGCATCATAACCTGAACGTCATCGGCGTCGATCTGGGCAGCGGGGCCACGCACGTAGTGACCGAAGCGCAGGGCGAACACACCTCGACTCTGCGTACCGACGCCGGGCTGGGGCACGGGCTGGGGCCACTCCTCAAAAAGACGGCCCCGGAGAAGTTCCAGCGTTGGCTGCCGTTTGAAATCGACGGGGCGGCGGTCCATAATCTGCTGTTGAACAAAAGCCTCCATCCGGCCAGCCTGCCCACCGCCGAAACGGACCTGCTGCTGGAGTATGCCATCGCCCGCGAAGCCCTGCGGCTGCCGCTGGCCCAACTGCGGACTGCCTGGCGGGAGCAGGCGACCTTTGGCAAGCATGGCCCTCAGTGGCAATGGCTCATCGGCGCGGGCCAGATTTTGAGCGGCACGCCCAATTTTGGCCACGCCGCCCTGGCGCTGTTGGATGGCGTCGAGCCGTGGGGCGTGACCAAGTTGACCCTGGATATCAGCAACGTCTCCAAAGTGCTAGGCTCCATAGCCGCCATCGAGCCGCTGGCTGCCGTCGAGGTGGCCGCCCATCCCGGCTCGTTCCTCAACCTGGGCACGGTTATTGCTCCACTGGGACACGGCCCGGCTAACAAAAAAGCGATTAATCTCAAAATCATTGATGAGGATGAGAACAGCGAAGAGATAGATGTCACTTACGGCGCTATCCAGGTCATCGACCTGCCCCCCGGCAAAAAGGTGACGGTGGAGATGCGCCCCACCCGCTTCTTCGACATCGGCCTGGGCCAGCCCGGTCGCGGCGCCGTTGCCGAGGTCGAAGGCGGCCTGCTCGGTCTCATCATCGACGCCCGGGGTCGCCCCCTACGCCTCCCCCCGGACGACGCCACCCGGCTGGCCCAACTCCAACAATGGATGGGCGCGCTGGGCATCAATTAGATAGTAAGTGGTTCTCAGTTGTCGGTTGTCGGTTGTCGGTTGTTGGTTGTCATTGCTCATTAGCTCATTGTCAGTAAACCGCAATTGCACCCTTCGATACAACCTCGTACCTCGGTTTACTCAGGATGCGGCAGTCTACTGATTGTTCATTATTTCATTGTTCATTATTTCATTATTTCATTGTTCATTGTTCATTATTTCATTGTTCATTATTTCATTGTTCATTATTTCATTGTTC
>CAZWZZ010000291.1:0-7351 GCA_964638395.1 uncultured Caldilineaceae bacterium | reverse complement strand
TGCCCGCATCTAGCCGCTGGTTGGTCAACATGGCATCGACCATAGTCCGCATCCGCAAGGCGCTGATGACGATAAAATTCATATATTTCTGGAGCTTTTCCGGGGCACGCTTCTCGACAAAGCTGGCGTGGCCCATAATTGCACCCAGTGGTGTCCGCAGTTCGTGAGCGGCAATGTTGATAAATTCGGTTTTTAAGTCATCCAGTTGTTGTAGTTCTTGATAGGCTTGTTCTGTCTCCTCGAAGAGTTGAGCATTCTTGATGGCAATGGCGGCCTGGTTAGTAAACGTCCCCAACAAACGTAGGTTGTCGGGGCTTAGATTGGTCAGGGGTGACACGCCATTCGATTTTAAGGTCAGGGTGACCATACCAATCGTTTCCTGACCGGTGACCAGGGGGGCAACAAGCGCCTCCGAGTGGCCCTGCATCCGAAATGCACCCTGCGGCGAATAATTTTCGATCTCGCTCAGGGCGATCACCTGCGGTTCAGCCGAGTCCAGAATTTCCCGAATTTTACCCCGGGCATTAATCACCAAGGGGGGATAGACTGCCGCATCCGGGGGTGTGGAGATGATCGGGGTTAAGACTTCTCCCTCCTCATCCATCAGGTGGATCACCACATGATCGATATTTCGCATTACCTCTTGGATACTGGAGGTGACGGCCCGCAAAACGTGATCCAGATTTAAGCCCGACCGGACGGTAACGGCTGTGCTGCTTTCATACAGGGCTGTTAATTCGTCGATCTTACGCTGTAAGTCATCCGTGTATTGGGCCAGGCTGACCGTCATATTATCCAGGGAGCGAGCCAACATCCCGATTTCATCCCGTGAGCCAATCTGTGTTCGTCGAGAGAAGTCTCCGCTGGCCACGGCCATGGCGTTTTCCATCAGATATTGGACCCGGTTGGTAATCATATTAGACATCACCAGCCCAATGCCGAAAACAAAGAATAGAGCGGTCAAAAAGATGACAATCATCTGGTTCCGGGCGGCGGTGCCCCTAGCTTCGATAAATTGGGTCTGGAGGGCCACCGAGAAAAGGATCAGGGGTGATCCCCGGGCCGAGTAAACCTCGTGCAACAGCGCATACTCTCGGCTTTGCACCTCGATGGTGATTCTGTAGACGGTTGGGTCTGTTTCATCTAAAAGGCGCGTGACCTCTCGATTACCAATGTGCAAATCCTCGTACAGCGTTTCTGTCCGGGGTAAGGTCGTGCCAATCACCTCGCCCGTCAACGTATACAGGGTGACATCAGCAAAGGTGGCCTGGCTGAGGGAGCGCATCAGCGTGGAGACGTGGCTACTGACCAAAATCGCAGCGATGACTTCATTATCCTGCTTGACCGGGCCAGCCGTAATGAACAGCCGGTCGCCATCAGGAACGGGGGTCAGGGCTATGTGTTTATCCCCCTCATTATCGACGACGCTATTCAAAACCTTGCCAACCGTCGGCCAATCGGTCATATCTGCGCCCTGAGAGACCTCATAGGCTTCTCTGGAAGTCGCCCCCGGTGGGCGACGGATCGAGATGAGCTGCTTGCCGTTCAGCCCCACCACATCCACGCGATCCAACTCATCATTGAAGATAATGGGAAAGAGAATGGCTTGAAGCTGATCGAAGTCGTTTGAGGCGATAGCCTGATCTATACCTTCGGTGAAAGCCATCGTCCGCAGTTCAGCCAGGTGAAACTGCTCCCGCTGAAAGAGCGCATCGGTGACGCCGACAGCGGAGTCGGCCAATTGCCGGTCGAAACGCTCCTCCAGCGAGTCGGACACCAACGTCGTACTCAAATATGTGCCCACGACGGCCACCATAAGCGTCAGCACCGCAAAAGGTAAGATGATCTTAAATTGAATACGTGAGCCTAAAAAGTCCCACAATCGTCGCGTCAATTGGCTCATAATCGCCTCTAACCGTCAGGTGTTGCTCCATTTTATTATCCCAGGCTGGGTGGTGTCCGATAGGGGTTAGGGAGGAGGGCTATGGGGCATCGACAATCAACCTTGAGATGTGGCGAACATATATACTCCGCCTTCTCCATTTTATCATGAGGTAACGGGTTGTCAAACTAAAATTTTTTAGGAAATATGTCCTGTTGGTCGTCTATTTTTTGAGAAATTTGCCCAATCCACCCCTTATAGTTTAACATAGACAGGTTTGAATTGGGTTTGAGGTCTGTTGAGAGCTGAAAAGGCTACTCGACCACCGGATTAGATGAGCCTTGGGGCACAAGACCTTTAGGGTCTGGCTCTAAATTTAGAATTGCTGTTGGCCTGAATTTGGACTTGACATTCGGGAGGTCTTGATATATTATTGCGACAATATCTCAGTTAGGCGTTAAGTTAAAATTTCTATGTCCACCATCGACGGATTAGCCGAAAAATTGAAACAGGCCGGTTATAAATTGACCCCGGCTCGCCTGGCGGTGATTGAGGTGTTGGAAAATCACCCGGAGCATCTCAGCCACAGCCAGATTTTGAAAGAGGGGAAGGCCATCTATCCACCCCTGAGCCGGGCCACGGTCTACCGGACGATGGAACTGCTGGTTGAGCTAAAACTGCTCCGCCCCCTCTACCTCAACGATCCGACCCAACGCTTTATTTCCGCTCACGGTGGTCATCATCACCTGATTTGCACCAATTGCGACGCCATCTTTGAGTTCGACCATTGCACGGTCGATCAACTGTCGCAGGAGTTGGCCAAGAAGTTCAATTTTCAAATTCGGAACCATCTGTTGGAGTTCCAGGGATTGTGTGAAGATTGCCAGCACAATTGACAAATTTTTATTTTTATCCATAATTGAGAAAGTATCTCATTTATTAAGCGCAGAGCCTCGTGCGTTTAATTTTTAACCGTAATTGAGAATTTATCTCAATTGTAAATCAGTTAGAAAAAAGGAGGAAGTATGTTGACTCAAACAAAGTTTTTGACGATGGTTATTGTTCTGTTGATGCTGCTGGCGACAGCCTGTGGCGCTCAACCGGCCGGAACCGGCGCTGAGGCAGAACCGGAGACGGAGGCCGAAACCGCCGCTGACGTAGTGGCTGAAGAAGAGGCGGCGGAGTCCGAGGAAGCAGAGGCGCAGGATGACGCCAGCCACGATGAAGATATGGAAGCGGCTCACGACGAGGAGGCCGAAGAGCATAGCGAAGATGCCTCCGCGCACGAGGAGGAGGCCGAAGAACACAGCGAAAATGCCTCCGCTCACGATGAGGAAGCCGAAGAACATAGCGAAGATGAGCATGAGCATGACGAGGAAGCTCAAGCGCATGATGAGGATGAGCACGAACATGATGAAGATGACCATGCCGGTGAGGAGGGCCATGACCATGACCACTCCGAGTCTTTGGAAGCGTTGGTAGCCGATCTGTCGCCGGTGGATCTGGCCGAGGGTGAGCGATTGCAAGTTTTGGCGTCGACCAGTATTGTCGGCGATATTGTCAGCAATGTGGCCGGTGAGGCGGTCGATCTGTCGGTGCTGATGCCGATTGGGGCGGATTTGCACAGCTTTGAACCAGTTCCCAGCGATCTGGCCGCTATTGCCGACGCCGACGTGATTTTTGTAATTGGCTTGAACGCGGAAGAGGCATTGATGGAGAGTTTAGAAAACGCCGGTGGCGAGGCGCTCATCGTGCCGGTCTCTACGGGGATCGAATTGCTTGAATTTGCCGAAGGTGAGGGCCATGACCACGGCCACGGGGATGAAGAAGAGCATCACGATGAAGAAGGTGAACATCACGATGAAGAAGGTGAACACCACGATGAAGAAGGTGAACACCACGATGAAGAAGGCGAGCATCACGACGAAGAAGGTGAGCACCACGACGAAGAAGGTGAACACCACGACGAAGAAGAAGGCGAGCATCACGACGAAGAAGGTGAGCACCACGATGACGAGGCGCACGACCACGAGGATGAAGACAAGCATCACGATGATGAAGCCGCACACGACCACGAAGACGAAGAAGAACATCACGATGATGAAGCCGCGCATGACCACGACCACGGTGGCGTTGACCCGCACGTCTGGACCACGCCGTACCATGCTATCCCCATGGTTCACAATATTGAAGGCGTCCTGGCTGCGCTCGACCCGGCCCAGGCCGAACTGTACGTAGCCAACGCCGAGGCGTACGAGGCCCAACTGGAGGAACTGGACGCCTGGGTGCAAGAACAGATCGAGACCATCCCGGCTGAAAATCGGGAATTGGTCACCGATCACTCGGTCTTTGGCTACTATGCCGACCGGTACGGGCTAACCCAGGTTGGGGCGGTTATTCCCTCTTTTAGTACCAGCGCCGAACCATCGGCCCAGGAGCTGGCCGAGTTGCAGGATACTATCGCCGCCTACGATGTTCCGGCCATTTTTGTGGGGACAACCGTCAATCCGACCCTGTCTGAACAGATCGCCCAGGATACCGGCAAACAGTTGCTGACAATCTACACCGGCTCGTTGGGGCCGGCCGGCAGCGGAGCCGAGACCTTTGTTGACTATATCAGGTATAATACCAATACTTTTGTTGAAGGATTATCGCAACCCTAAGGCGTTAAAGTAGCAAATAGTCGCCTGTGGCAAGGGGAGAAGTGGGGAGGAGATTCCCCACAGACCCCCAAGCCACAGGCTCTGATAAAAGAGATGTTTCTTGGCAAAACTTATGAGTAATAAATCTTGCAATCCTGAGGATCGACCCGATATTCACGACAAAAACCGTTGCCTGGTTGAGGTAGATGGCGTATCGCTGCGCTATGGCGAAACCGCGGCCCTGGACAACGTCACCTTTCGTTTGCATAAGGGCGAGCGGGTAGCCGTGGTTGGCCCCAATGGCGCGGGAAAAAGTAGCTTGTTCAACATCATTGCCGGCCTGTTGCGTCCGCAGTCCGGATCGGTGGCCTTTTATGGTCACGCCCCCAGCCGGCATTTGTGCATCGCCTACGTCCCCCAGCGTAACCAGATCGATTGGCGCTTTCCGGTGAATGTGACCGACGTGGTGATGATGGGCCGAGCCGGTAAACTGGGTTTGTTTAACCGCCCCGGACAAAAAGATCGTGACCAGGTGGCCGAGGCCCTGGAATTGGTTGAAATGAGCCACCTGGCCCGGCGACAGATCGGAGAGCTATCCGGCGGGCAACAGCAGCGAGTCTTCATCGCCCGTGCCCTGGCTCAGGAAGCAGAGTTGGTGTTGATGGATGAGCCGGTCAGTGGCCTGGATGTTCAATCTCAGGAAGGGATTTTCGCCATTTTAGACAAGCTACAAAAACAAGAGGTCACGGTCATGGTCTCAACCCACGATCTTGGGACGGTGGCCGAAAGATTTGACCGGCTGATGCTGCTCAACCGGCGATTGGTAGCGTTTGGCCGGACTGAGCAAGTCTTCACCATTGATCTGCTCAACCGCACCTACGGCGGGCAGTTGGGCTTCATCTCAACGGTTCAGGGTGTGCTGGCCCAAAACAATAATCGATATCAGGAGGCATCGTGATAGATTGGTTGTGGGAACCATTTACTTACGCTTTTATGAGCCGGGCCTTGTTGGCTTCAATTATTACCGGGGGGGTGTGCGCTCTGGTCGGCGTTTATGTGGTGTTGCGCGGGATGGCCCTGTTTGGTCACGCCCTGGCCCACGCCGTGTTGCCGGGGGTAGCGGTTGCCTATCTGCTGGCCGGTAGCAACCCGCTGGCCCTCTCTGCGGGAGGGCTGATCGCCGGCATTGTGACCGCTCTGGGGATTAGCGCCATCAGCAAGCAAGGCGTTAAAGAAGACTCGGCGACCGGCATCATCTTTGTGAGCATGTTTGCTCTGGGTATCGCCCTCATCTCGACGGTACGCAGCTACACCGCCGATTTGACCCACTTTCTGTTTGGCAATCTGTTAGGGGTGAGCAACAGCGATCTGTGGCTCATTTTTGGATTTGGGCTGGTGGTCGTGGCGGTGATGACTGCCTTGTACAAAGAGTTTGTGGTCATCTCCTTTGATCCGATTTTGGCCAAAACATTACGCTTGCCAGTCGGGTTTCTCAACGCCCTGCTGCTGTTGCTGGTCGCCGTCACCATTGTTCTGGCGCTACAAGTGGTCGGCATCGCCCTGATGTCGGCCATGCTGGTTACACCGGCAGCCACGGCGCTGCTGCTAACCCGCCGCCTGCCGTTGGTGATGGCCCTGTCGGTACTGTTGGGGATTTTGAGCGGGGTGGTAGGGCTGTATTTGTCGTTTTATCTGAATGTGGCCTCCGGGCCGGCCATTGTGTTAGTTTGCACTGCTTTCTTTTTGGCGGCCCTGTTTTTCTCGCCTCGGCAAGGTCTCATCAAACGGTTGATCACCGCCCGGCAGGCGGTAGATGCCGGCGAACAGGCCGAACAACAGGCCGAGCCGGTCACGACATCCTGATCAGCCGGAGACCCGGCGACCGTTTCCTTGAAGCGTGAACTATAAGCGTGAACCCAAGGCAGGTACAGGCCGTGAGCTATAGTTCTTCAGGAAATTATTTTGACTCGTAGCTGCCGCATCCCTATGCGGTAGCGGGTCGGGCATAGGGATGCCCACCCTACGGATCCAAAATGTTTATCTGAAAATCTATACAATTCAACCGCGTAATTTTACCAGATATTTTTTTTGACTGTATATGAGACAATATCTCAATTATAAGGATCAACCCTATGTCGCAAAAGAGCGGACTTTACTACCCCAATAAAATTGCCCGCATTTACCTGATGGCTTTGGAAGAGGTTATGGGGACAAACGGTGTAAAAGCTGTCCTCAACCTGGCCAGGGTGCCGGAGTTGATTGGCAACTATCCCCCCAATAATTTAGCCCGTGAATTTGATTTTGCCGATTTCAGCGCCATCAATGGGGCCATCGAGGAGATGTACGGGCCGCGTGGTGGGCGCGGGCTGGCATTGAGAGCCGGTCGTGCCGCCTTTGCTCAGGGCCTCAGCGAGTTTGGCTCGGTCATCGGCGCCAGTGAATTGGCTTTCAAAGTGATCCCTCTGGAAACAAAGATCAAGGTGGGGCTGAAGGCGATGGCCGAAACCTTTACCAAATTTAGCGACCAGGAAACTGATGTGGTGGAAGCGGGCGACAAATTTGTTTACACGATCTACAAAGACCCGCTCAGTTGGGGGCGGACCAGCGACCACCCGATTGGGTATGGCGCAGTCGGTATTTTGCAAGAAGGATTGCGCTGGGTGAGTGGCGGCAGGGACTTCAAAGTTGAGCAGGTGGAATGTAAATCGATGGGCCACGAAAACAGCGTCTTTCATATTTACAAAGAGCCGCTCAACTAAGCGTGGTTTATAATTTTGGCTCTCTGAGATTTTTTGTGGTGAGGGCATCCTTATGCCCGCTCCCGCAT
>CAZWZZ010000290.1:1547-7374 GCA_964638395.1 uncultured Caldilineaceae bacterium | reverse complement strand
ATTCGATGGCCCAGCCGTTGATCTTGATATCATCTTGGGTGTAGCGTAATTTACGACCGCTCGCTACCCGTAACATCTCCTTGACAATATCGACGCCAGTCACAAACTCCGTGACCGGATGCTCGACCTGGAGACGAGTGTTCATCTCCAAAAAGTAGAAATTTTTCTCACGGTCCATCACAAATTCCATCGTCCCCGCCGACTCATAATTGACGGCCTTGGCCGCTTTGACGGCCACTTCGCCCATTTCCTGGCGGAGGGCTTCATCAACAACCGGGGAGGGCGCTTCTTCGATCACCTTTTGGTGACGCCGCTGGATCGAACATTCCCGCTCACCGAGGTGGATGACGTTGCCATGCTTGTCGCCCAGAACCTGAATTTCGATATGGCGGGCATCGAGGATCAACCGCTCCAGATAGACGCGGTCATCCCCAAAGGCTGCGTCAGCCTCCCGGCGGGCGACCCGAATCCCTTCGAGTAAATTCTCCGGCTCAAAGACCTTACGCATCCCTTTACCACCCCCGCCGGCTGCCGCTTTCACCAGCAGCGGAAAGCCGAGCCGGTCAGAGGCCCGGAGCAAATCCTCATCCCGTAACGACCCTTCCCGGCCAGCACCGGGAACCAGCGGCACTTTGGCCGCAGCCATCGTCGCCCGGGCTGTCAATTTGTCGCCCATCAATTTCATCGCATAAGCCGGCGGGCCGACCCATGTGATGTCTGCCTCCGTAACCAGATGGCAAAAATGGGCGTTTTCCGCCAGAAAGCCATAGCCGGGATGAACGCCGTCCGCCCCGCACTCTTTAGCCGCAGCGACAATCTTCTCGCCATCCAAATAGCTCTGGGTAGCCTGGGGCGGGCCGATACAGTAGGCTTCATCGGCCATATGTACGTGAGGGGCCATCCGGTCAGCCTCGGAGTAGATGGCTACGGTTTCATATCCTAATTCTTGACACGCTCGTATAATACGCAGGGCAATTTCGCCCCGATTAGCAACCAAAATTTTTTTCAAAGTTGGCATATCTTTACCTCGCTCTCAACCTAAATTTATTGAATGGTCAAAATAATTACGCCTGTTTCTTTTCATCGTGATGCTGCCCACCCTAAAGCGGAATGTTGCCATGCTTCTTCGGTGGGTTTTCATCCCGCTTATTCTGCAACATCTCCAGGGCGTTAATCAGGCGAGGGCGAGTTTGGGACGGCTCGATGACATCATCCAGATAGCCCCAACTGGCCGCCACATAAGGATTGGCAAACGTGTTCCGGTACTCTTCAACCAGTTCAGCCCGCAGGGCCTCCGGGTCGTCTGCTTCGGCCAACTGTTTGCGATAGAGGATATTGGCGGCCCCTTCCGGCCCCATGACCGCAATTTCGGCCGTTGGCCAGGCAAAATTAATGTCGGCCCGAATATGCTTACTGTTCATCACGTCGTAAGCGCCCCCATAGGCTTTGCGGGTGATAACCGTCATCTTTGGCACCGTCGCCTCAGTAAAAGCGTAGAGCAGTTTGGCCCCGTGACGAATGATGCCGCCATGCTCCTGATTTTTGCCGGGCAGGAAGCCGGGCACGTCTTCAAAAACAACCAGGGGAATATTGAAACAGTCACAGAAACGCACGAAACGGGCCCCCTTATCCGAAGCGTTGATGTCCAACACCCCGGCTAAAACAGCCGGTTGGTTGGCCACGATGCCGACGCTCCGGCCATTGAGTCGAGCGAAGCCGACAATAATATTGGCCGCATAATGCTCTTGAACCTCGAAAAAGTCGCCACTATCGACAATCGCCGTGATGACTTCGTGCATGTCATAAGGTTTATTGGGGTTATCGGGGATAAACGTATCCAGCATCTCTTCCGTGCGTAGGGGGTCGTCTTGAGAGGGCATGACCGGCGGTTCTTCCATATTGTTGTTGGGCATAAAGTTAACCAGGGAACGGGTCATAAAGAGAGAATGTTCCTCATTTTCAGCGGCGAAGTGTGCCACGCCGCTGATTTGATTGTGAGTCATCGCCCCCCCCAGCTCCTCAAAGGTCACATCCTCGTTGGTGACCGACTTGACGACCTCCGGCCCGGTCACAAACATATGGCTGGTTTCTTTCGTCATAATGATAAAATCGGTAATGGCCGGCGAGTAGACGGCACCGCCGGCACAGGGGCCGAGGATACAGGAGATTTGGGGAATAACCCCGCTACTCAAAACATTCCGCATAAATATATCGGCATAAGCCCCCAGACTGACCACACCCTCCTGGATACGTGCCCCGCCGGAGTCGTTGAGACCGATAATCGGCGCGCCATTCTTCATGGCCAAATCTTGCAACTTGACGATCTTATCAGCATGGGCGCGGCCCAAGCTCCCCCCAAAGACCGTAAAATCCTGGGCAAAAACGTAGACGAGTCTGCCCTCGATCATCCCGTAGCCGGTGACCACACCATCACCGAGCGGTTTGCGATCCGCCAGACCAAATTCGTTCGTCTTGTGCGTCACAAAGGCATCTAATTCCCGGAACGAGCCTTCATCGAGTAAAATCTCGATCCGTTCCCGGGCTGTCAACTTCCCTTTTTCGTGCTGAGCTTCAATTCTTGCTTCGCCCCCTCCTAGAGTGGACTTTTTCTTCAAGTCGCGCAGTTCTTGAATCTTGGGATCAAGCGCCATTGAATCCTCCATTTGTTATTTAGTAATATGGTAGGGTGGTATTACCGTGACGAAAGACAGGCTAGGCTCTGCTTCGTCCCATAAACCACCCCAAGCTTATATAAATTATTGTGTGCGGAACGGTCACCCCAAAGGCCCTAAAAATAGAGTGACGCATTATAACACAAGTTGCTACATAATGAAATTTTGCACAATCATACAAAAGCATCTCAATTTTGGGCGGGTCGTAGATAGCAGACCGAGAAGCATTAAATTATCAAGTTACACAAGCTATATTATATTTTTGTCCAATCAAGCAAAAAAAAACGACAACGTGTCCCCGGAAGGGAATATCGTTGTCGGTTTATTCTACAACTCGTCTACTTCGGCTAGAAGGCTACGTATTGTCCAATCTACCGTCTGATTGCTTAGAGCTTGTTACACGGCTGCGTAATGTATCATCGAATATTAAAATCGTCAAATCTGCGACCGCAGTTTTCAGTATGACAAGACCTAACAGGTTCCGTTAAGTATCGCTATTTGAGGCGAATTTGCTTTCGCCTCCTGTAGTATCCCGCAAATCTTCACAAAACCTGCCAGGTCTTGTTTTTTATCTCTCAATTCTGCATTGAACCACGCTAATTTGCAATGAGCGACGGCCTCACTTTTCCCGGCTGGCTAACGTGCGGGCGACAATTTCGTCGATGTCATCATTATCTTTTGGCTGGTCCGTCTGCTGATCCATCAAACTTGAGTCATCCGGTTGTTCATCATCCTGCATAGCGGCGGCATAGGCCACAGCCATCGCGGTCAGTTGGGGTTCATCCCCACCACCGGGAATCTCCACAACCTTCTGCTCCACTTTCGGCTCACGACGTTTTTGACGAGATTGTGAGCGATTGTCCCGACGCGGTTTTTCTTCTCTGGATGTTACGGCGGCGTCGGCCCCCTCTTTCACCGGCGGGGGTAACAATGCTTTGATCGACAGATCAATTTGCCGTTTTTTTCGATTGACGCTTAAAACTTTGACCTTGACGTCATCACCCACTTTTAAGGCCTCTTCGGGATGCTTGATATATTCGTGGGTGATCTGGGAAATATGGACCAAACCATCCCGGTCACTATCAATATCGACAAAGGCACCATACGACTCCAGACGGGTGACCGTGCCCTCAAATTCAGCCCCTTCCTCAATATCTCTCAATTTATATCGAACGGGCTTAATCATCGTCAGGCTGAGGCGGCCCCGCTTGGTATCGACTTTCTTGACCCACACATCTATTTCTTGACCCTGGCTGACAATGTCACTCACTTTTTCGACTTTATGCTTGGCCAATTTAGAAATATGAACTAAGCCATCTTGGGGAATACCGACATCAACAAACGCCCCGAAATCAACGATATTCTTCACGACACCGGTCAATTTTTGACCAACCTCTAAGTTGTAAATCGACTCAGGGTCCTCTTCTTCGGCGGCGTCAGCGTCGGCTGTTTCTTCCGTCCCTGCTTCGCTGACCGTCTCCGCAGCGGTTTCGCTTGTCGTTTCATTCGTTGTTTCGTTCGTTGTTTCGTTCGTTGTTCCGTTTGTTGCTTCATTCGTTGCTTCATTCGTTATTTCATTCGTTGTTCCGTTTGTTGCTTCGGCTGTGGCAGTCTCTGTCGCCTCGGAGGATGGGGCCTCGGTCTTGGTGGCAACATCTTCCTCGGCTGTTACTTCTTCCGCTTCTGCGATGGCTACATCTTGGTTACTCATAATACTCCTCTCCTTAAAAGGGGCTGTGTTTCCAAAAAATTTGGCCTAAATTTTTCGGAACAGTTTCCAAATTTTGTGTATCATTGTAAAAATTTTAACAAAAACTGATTATAACATTGCTACTGGGGACTGGCAAATGGCTATGCGTTTAGAGATTTTGGTTTTTTGGGGATATTGCTTTGTACCGAGAGGCTCCGAACCGTATAACCTTTCTAAAACGACAATTCTCTGTATAATTGACGGCGACTTAACCGAAAAGGAGAAATTTATGCCAGCTACGATTACAATCGTCGGCCTGGGGCCGGGCGATAGCCCCTACTGGACCCGGGCGGCGACCGAATGTCTTCAAAACGCGCCGGAGCTGTATCTCCGGACTCCGCACCATCCCGGCATTGACAATCTTCCCGGCACGGTGCGCTTTCTCGATGGTGCAAGCCTGGTCAATGATGATGTTGACGCCCCCCATCAGCGGCTCGCCGCCGAGGTGATCCGCTTGGGGCAGCGCCCCCAGGGCGTCCTCTACGCCGTACCCGGCCATCCCCGTGTTGATGAACCGGCCTTTCCCGCGATTCGGGACTTGGCCGCAGCGAACAACATTCCCCTGACCGTGATTCCCGGCCTGAGCATTCTGGAGGCCGCCCACACCGCGCTGGGGCTGGAGCGCAGCCACCCGCTGCAAATCCTGGAGGCCCCCGCCATCGCCGGGTTGCACCATCCGCCGCTGGCCGCCGACCAGGCCGCACTCATTACACACCTTTATCATCTACATTTAGCCCAAAAAGTCAAAAATATGTTACGCAACCAGTATGATGAACAGTTTGAAGTGACGGTGGTTCACGCGGCGGGCAGTGACGACGAAAAATTGACAGTCTGCGCCTTAGAAAATCTGGATCAACAGCCGATTTTTGACGAGCGCACCATGCTCTATCTGCCGCCCGATGAGGACAACCACAGTTTCGTCACCTTGCAAGGCATCATTGCTCAGTTGCGAGCGCCGGATGGCTGCCCCTGGGATCGGAGACAAACCTTGCAAAGTATGCGGCCTTATATTTTGGAAGAGACCTATGAGGTTTTAGAGGCCCTCGACGCCAATGATAAGGCCGCCCTGGCCGAGGAGTTGGGGGATTTGTTGATGGTCATCCTCTTGATGGTCCAAATCGCTATCGACGATAACGACTTCAAAATGGGGGCCGTCCTCAGCCATATCAGCCGCAAGATGGTGCGCCGCCATCCCCACGTCTTCGGTGATCTCTCCGTCGAAGATGCCGACGAGGTGCTGGCCAATTGGGACGCGATTAAAAAGGCTGAAAAATCGACGAAGGGAGAAACGGAACAGATCGACTCCGTCCTGAACGGTCTGCCGCCCGGCTTACCGGCCCTGGCCGAAACCTTGAACATTTCCAAACGGGTGGTTCGCATCGGCTTTGAGTGGCCCAATCTGGAG
>CAZWZZ010000290.1:0-1537 GCA_964638395.1 uncultured Caldilineaceae bacterium | reverse complement strand
GAGGGGGTTCTCGACAAATTGATCGAGGAGGCCACGGAGATCGTCGAAGCCACCGACCACGCCGACATCGAGTCGGAAATCGGCGATTTTCTTTTCAGCGCCGTCAATTTAGCCCGCTGGCACAACGTCGATCCCGAAAGCGCCCTGCGGGCCACCAACGCCCGCTTCACCCGCCGCTTCCAACGGGTCGAGGCTCTGGCCGCCGCCCGGAACAGGCCCCTGCCGGAGATGCCCCTCGAGGAGATGTTGGCCCTGTGGCGTGAGGCTAAGGTGATTGAGGGGTAGGGGGTGAGGATAGAAACAATTATATGGCGACGATAGCAATTCCTGAGTCTGTCCAAGTTTATTTCCCCAAAACGGTTGAACCTACTCAACTCTGGGTTAAATATAATCCCAAAGCGGACTCACTAACGATCTATTTTACCGGGCAGCCTGTCCCCACAGTTTGGAGTGATATAGACCCCTATGCCTACATCGGCTTTGCCTTAGATGATGAAACTAGCGTCACCGGGGTAATGATTGAACATTTTAGTAAATGGTTGCTTGTCTCCAGTCATCCAACGTCTGAGGTTGAACCTGTGTGAACCGCAGAATTTGTTAATAAAACGAAGGAGGTTTCAAAACCACCTCCATTAACTCTCGCCCCTAACCGGATGACTCCGGTTGGGGGTTTTTGGTTGGGTAGACGGACCGTACCGTCACGCCACCCGGCGATGGTCGTTTATCTTGAATGATATATATGGAGCAGGTCCCCAAAAGTTACTGAAATCGCCGTCAGCAACTTTTCCTGCCTGAGTCTGCCCGTTCAGGCCGATAATTCCCCATTTCAGCCCCGAAACAGCCCAAAAACAACCTCTTACCAGGTCAACATCGGCAGAAATCGGCAAAAAAACCGGATCACAAAAAAAGTTGCTGATTGCTGATTGCTGACGGGGGGTCCCCCTTAAAACCCTCCCTCATGTATATAAAAACCAAATTTTTTATTTTTTTAAAATAGGAATACCTATCCGACTCTATTTATAACTTTAAACAGAGCGGCGCGGGGAAGCGTTATGGGGCTAAATCGCCACAGGGCGAGAGAATCACCGTAAAACCGAGTGTGAGAGCCTCAATAGCCGGTGGCGCTGGTCACATATCGCAGGCGCATAGGATTACCTCCTGTAAGTAAGGGCTGATTGTGCTTGAAAACGACGTGGCCCTAAGGGGGGACCCGGGTCAGCAATCAGCAATCAGCAACTTTTGTCGAATGGCTGTAGACTCTAAAGGTTTCCGCAAGGCTGTTTTATATGGGGAAAGAGGGTCGTCTTCCCTAAATTTCAACGACCCAGATTTCCAAAACCTTTAGGGTCTCTCCGCAGTAATTCAGCAATTCAGTAACTTCGGGATTGAGGGGGACGACGAAGGCGACGAAGCCGGGGTTGGGGGCAAGGATAGGACTATTGTACTATAGAATGGGGCGGCTGACAAGGGGGAAATTTGCGAGGGTGCGTCCCAGAATTTAGGCGAGATTTCAAGTCCAGCATCCTGAGTAGGTTGG
>CAZWZZ010000289.1:3877-7374 GCA_964638395.1 uncultured Caldilineaceae bacterium | reverse complement strand
GGGAGAGGGCGAAAATCAACCCGGCGATGAAGGCCGCCCCCCGGTGACCGGTCAGATACAGAGCCAGCAAGTACGTCCCCCAACCGCCCAACACAAACGAGAGCAAAATCATCACGTTGTAGGCAACATCGCCGCCGAAGAGACCATACAGCGGCAGGGCTAACAAGCCGTCGGAGACATCGAGGGGATGAAAGAGCAGGGTGACGCCTTCGGGATAGAAAAGGTAGGGGGTGAAGAAGGGGAACTGCCCCTCCGTGAGCAACGCCTGCCGCGTCCACCACAAGGCCCACAGATTCTGGCCCCAATCGCCAAAGCCGGGAACCCAGCCCCGCAGATGGGTAACCAGCGGCCAGGTCAGGATGAAGCTAATCAATGTGTAGCCCACTCCGGGCCAGATAAGACGTAATCTGTTCATGTCAGTTTTGTAGAACAAATTGCTAAGGAATGAGAATTAATTAACTGCCCCATTTCACCGGGAGATTGGAGATTGGAGATTTGGAGATTCGTACAAATTATCTCTTAATCTCCCCATCTCTAATCTCCTAATTTACGTAATTGAGGAACTTATTTAATTCCTGTTCCTAATTTGTTCCGGGGACAAGTTAACAACTTGTCCTACAAATTTGGATACGACCGATTTCGACAAAATCTGCGCCGGTTTGGGTCGTCAGCCGCTCCTGGCTGTCGGTCTGGTACAGCCCGGCGATGAGGCGATAGTCGCCGGGTGGGGCGTCGGGCTGAATGGGGAAGGCGTAATCATCGACCACCGGCTGACCGGCGGGCCAGAGGGAAGTGACGTACCAGCCCCCCCTCGGCTGATTGTCCCGCTGTCCCCACACCTGCCCAGCGGGACCGAGGAGCTGGGTGAACACCGTCAGGTCGGTGTCGAGCGGTTGTTCCGCCTGCCACACCAGCCGGAAGCGTAGCCAGCCGCCCGGCGAGAGGCTGGCCTGGGTGAGGTCGGCAGCTACCAGACGGATGGCGTCGTTGAAAAGAGCCAGTGGGTTATCCCCCTCAAACGACGGCACCGGGCGAGGATGCACGACGACCGGCAAGGGCGGAATTTGGTCGGCGGGAATGGCCACCCCCTCGGCGGTGATGGGACTGCGCTCCTGACCGCCGGCAGCGCCGACCCGCACTCGTAAGCCGTACCGGCCGGGCGGCAGCGGGCCAACCAGCGGCAACCGTCGCCGGTCCAGGCTGTCCTGAGTATTTTTTGACCAGGGCTGCGCTCTATCTTCGACCACCAACCGGCCAAACGGGTCGAGCAGTTGCACCAGCGCCACATCGCCGCGCTGTCCCCCCTGCCAGGCGAGGGCCACGTCCAAATAGCCACACGTCGTCGGCTGCTCCGGGCCGAGACCATAAGCGACCAACTGCGGCCCCCCGGCGAATTGCAGGCCGAGCGGTTGTTGCGGCTCAACCGGTTCGGCCAACGATGAACCGGGCGGGGTAGCATCAACCGCAACCGTTCGCTCCACCGTGGCCAGCCAGGCCCCCGACAAATCTGCCGGTGATTGTCCCTCTGCCAACGGCACGATGACCGCCTGGCTCGCTCCGGCGGGGGTGACGAGCGGCTCGGTGAAATTTTTGACCGCGCCCTCGTCGAAGGTCAGGTGACTGACCCGTTCTACATCGGCCACAAATGCGGCGACACCCGAATTTTGGTACGTCACCGCCACGGCGTTATCCAACCCATCCAATGCGGCCGGCGCAAATGAAACGTGGACAGCATCAGGGTTTGGTGAACAGGCAGGCTCGGCCAGTGTCAACACCATATCCGGCCCAACCTGATCGATTTTTTCGATAGCGGGCAGGTAACGGGGCAAATCGGCCAGGACCCGCTGCCACGCTTCGGGCGTGTAGCGGTCCGGGTGCAGAATGACCCGGTCGATGCCCATCTGCTGGATGACATCGACGGCGCGGGGGTCGGGGAAGCGGTTGAACCATTGGCGCAACGCTTCGTAGATCGGCGGGGTAAAGCCGGTGCCGCCGTTGGCCAGCCGTCGCCAGTGGTAGGATGAATAATATTCGTACAGAAACTCCGAGTTTTCCTCAAAAGGCAGTTCCAGCAGGACCGTCTCCGGCGGGGTTTCCTGACGCAACCAATGGTAGACGGGCGGAATCTCTTGACCGCTCGGAAATTCCGGGCCGGTGAGGGGTGCGGACCAATATTCGAGGAGGATGAGGGCGATGAGGGCGGTGGTGATTAGAGATTGGTAGATTGGGAGATTGGAGATTGGAGATTGGGAGATTGGGAGACCTGTCCTGAGCGAAGTCGAAGGGTGGGGAGATTGGGAGATTGGAGTTGTTTTTTGGGCAAAAAGTAGATGGACGCCCCAGCCGGCCAGGCCCGTGAGGCCGAGAACGACTAAAATGCCGTAGCGACCGGGGACGCGGATGCCCTGGAAGATAGCCACGTTTTCGTATAGCCAGCGGTAGGGGGAGAAACTCAAGAGCGGGGCCAGCGTCTCGCCCAGGGCGTTTTCGTTGAGACCGAAGGAGAGGAGGAGGGCGAGGAGGGTTAGGATGAGGAAGAAGAGGGTGGTTGGTGGTTGGTTGTCGGTTGTCGGTTGTCGGTTGTCCGTCGTCCGTTGTTTGTTGTCCGTCGTCCGTCGTCCGTCGTCCGTAGAGTTGGTTGTGGTAGAAATGTGCTTCCTAAAAATAAATAGGCTTGAGAGGCCGAGGAGGGCTAACAGCAAACCGACGACGCCGACCGGCATGAGGGGTTGGAATTGGTGGCCCTCGAATTGCCAGCGGCCAAAGGTCCAGCCGTAGAGAAAGTTGTAGGGAATGGCCGTTAAATAGTCGGTCAAGGCGGCGCTGTAGATGCGGACTTCGCCGGGGGTGCGGACGGCTCCCATCACGTCGCTAAAGCGGAGGTACATCCGCCAGATTGGCCAGTTGAGCAGCAGCGTGGCCACAATCGAGGCCCCCGCCGCCAGCCACAAGCCGCCGCGCCAGGCGATGCGCCGGGTGATGGCGTAGACAACCGTCAGCAGAGCGCAGGCCAGGGTCAAATTGAGGGCGTAATGGAAGCCGGACAGGGCTTGCAGGTTGAAGAAGAGGGCGAACAGAAAAGCGTACCGCCGGCCGCGCCGGGTCAGGGTCCAATGGAGAGCCAGCAGGGTGAACGGCATCCATTGCGTGACCAGCAGTTCGAGGTGGTTGAGTTGGCCGAAGCGGTGGGGCGAGAAGGCGAACAGTACCCCGGCCACCAACCCGGCCCAGCGCTGGCCGGTCCAGGTTGAGATCAGCAGATACATGCCGTAGCCGGAGAGGATGAAGGTGATGAGAACCGACAGGTTCATGCCAAACATATGGCTATCGGTGATGAGCAGAAAGGGCAGGGCCAGGCCGGTTGGCATCAAAAAATGTTCGCTGTAGGCCAGAGTCAGGGGGTAGGGGTAGAAAATGTTGGTGTTGAAAAGATTGGCGATGCCCTCCGGCCCGCTTAAGAAGGCGTGGGCGTTCCACTGCATGCGCCAGACGTTGAG
>CAZWZZ010000289.1:0-3777 GCA_964638395.1 uncultured Caldilineaceae bacterium | reverse complement strand
GAATAGGCTGTGAGGGGGAGGAAACGTTGTCTTGACGCATAATTCGGCGGCAAACAGGGGCAGAGGGGCCGCGACTACTCGGTCTCGCCCTGAACGCGAGTCAGCCAGACGCGATTATCCGAGATGGGCGCTTTTTCGCTAATCATTGGCAACCGCTGGCCGGTATCAGAATCATACATCCCAATGAAGATGTCATATTTCCAGGGGGGGGCGTCTTTGCTCATCGGCACTTCGTAATGATCCTCGACGATTTCACCGGGCAGCCAGCCCCCTGTGGGCGCCTGGCCCTGCACCGGCATGCTGTCCCATTGGCCCCGCATAACTTGGTCCGGCCCCACGACGTGGACAAACACAGTATAGTTGGCCTCGGCCGGTTTCAGACTGCGCCAATAGAGGGTCAGGCCGAATGTATCTTCGGGGGCCACGGTTTGGTCAACCAGATTGTAGCCCACCAATTCGATTTCATCATTCAAAAAGGCAGAGATGGGGGTCACATTATCGGGCAGGGTGAAGTTACGCCGGAGCGCCTTGACCTGTATATTGCCCAGCGTGACCGTCGGCCCAACCGCTTCCCGGCGGGGGTCGAGCACTCTGAGCGCCACGGCGTAGTCGGCAGCCGGGGCGAAGGCAGGAACGCGGAAGCGATAGGCTGTGCCCACGGCCTCGCCGTTGCGCCATTGTGAGGTCGGGTACATGGCCGACAGGGGCAGTTCGTCGATAACGTACTGTTTACGGTTGGGGGCCAACAGGGAAAATTCGACCAGGTAATCTTCATCAATCGTCTCCGTGGCCTGCCAGAAAATTTTGCTGCCGACCTCGGCGCCGGGGGAGACCGCGCTATCGACAAAATCGTGGCCCAACAGGGTCAACGACTCGTTGATGGGCATATGGAGTTGGGTCTCAAGCTCAAGTTCGGCGGGATTGGGCGACTCTTGGGGCGGGGTCAGGGTGATCTGGCCAATTTTACGGGCCACACCGTAGCTCTGGCCGGTGACGAAGTCATACATCCCCACCTCGAAATGGTAGGTTCCCGGCGGGGTGGCCGGGTCAATCGGCAAGCGATACTCATCCCGTAAGAAATAGCCCCCCTGCCAGCGGTCGGGTCGCCACAGACCGGCCAAAATCAAGCGGTCCACCTGGCCCCAGATGTTGCCATCCTCATCGACGAGCCGAATATACACATTATGTTCGCCATTGATTTTGGTCAGGGTTTCCCAATAGAGGGTCACCGGCAACCCTTCCAGGTCAGTGACAAAGCCTTTTCTGAACTCTTTGGTCAGCAACTCCGTCTCAGCGGATGGTTTGGGGGGCAGGGCATAAGCATCGGCAGGCAAAGTGTCCTGGGACACATCCAGGCCAACCAATCGAGCGCCCCCACCCATCACCACCTCGACCGGGAATCTGTAATCCGTCGGCGGCTCCTGGCTAACGACCGGCCCTTCATAAATCCAGGCATAGTCGATGCCGTTCAATGTCACCTGATGCAGCGGTTGGCGCTGTTGGAAATAGGCCAGCAACTCTTTACTGGGAAAGCCGCGCTGGATTTGGTTGATGTAGAAAACGGTGTAATCCCCCGTCAGCGCCGAACTGTGGTCCGACAAATCGAGCGTCTGGCCCCAATAGTAGGGCGCAAATTGGTTACTGTACCAGGATGCGACCTGGGCGTTCTCATAATCGACATTTTCATTGAGATACTGAGCCGCTTCATTCAAACCTTCACCCCAACCCACGTTGAGCTGGAACGGGGCGGTCTTGTGGCCGCCCATCAAGGGGTTGTAGTAGGTTAAATAATAGGGATGGTACAGGACCACAAAGAAAGCCTGAATGAGCAGGGCGGCAGTGGTGATCCGCAGCGGCGTGAGATGCAGCCGGGCCATCAAAACGGGCAGATACCGTTTGACCAGGGTCGTCAGCCACCACAGGGCCAGGGCCGAAAGCAGGGCCGAGGCAAAGAAAACGGGCAAAATGTAGCGATCCCCGCGCCGGGAGATGGCCGAAACGGGGGCGATAAACATAATGATGTAGACCGCCAGACCCATCGCCATCGGAAAAACGCGGATGAGCCAATCCCGATGTTGGCTCATCGGGCCGATGATGCTCCGGCCCCGCCAATAGGCAAACAGGCCGCTGAAGATCATCACCAAGCCAACGGCTACGCCGACAGTGGCCAGAGGCGTCAGGTGATAAGGAAACACGGTCAGATAGTACAGGGGGCTTTGGTCGCTCTGCCCGCCCCAGAAGATGCCGGTCGTGGGGTGGAAGGAGCGATTGACGCTCTGGATATTACGGAAAATCCACTCGACGGCGAAGAGGGGCCGGGACCACATCGATGGCCACAACGCAAAAAAGGCCGCTGCCGCAATCAACCCCCAGCCAACCAGAGCCAGCCCCAGCCGCTTGAAGCGGGTCAGGCGGGTGACGCCGGCCGGCGGGAATAACGCAAAAAAGAGACCGCTCAAGACCAAAATCGGGCCTAAGAGAGCCGCCGGGGTTTTGCTCAGACCGGCCAGCCCGCCGAATAGTCCGGAAATAAATAGCCATTTCCAGGCCCCCCGGTCCAGATAGAGGAGAAAGGCCAGGAAGGAAAGAAACATAAAATAAGAGAGGGGAGCATCGACGTGGATGACGCGGGTGTGGGCCAAAATGAAGGGATCGAAGGCGATGAAGAGGGTGCTGAAGAGAGCCACCTTCTCATCGAGCAGCCGTTTAATCAGGAAATAGATGCCGAGAACGCACAGCGAGGCCACAAAGGCCATCGGCACGCGGACCCAGAGCAGGAAATCGAGGGGGTAGTCGAACGTGCCGAAGCGGGTCGTGACCTGGTCGATGGTGGTAAACAGGTCGGCGCTCACCCACTCCAGGGGCAGCCAGCCGGTGTAGTGGAACACGTAGCGCAGCCCCACGCCGAGACCGCCCAGAATCAGCGTCGGCACGCCGGGGTAGCCGAGGACGAGCGCCCCGGCCCAATCTCCCTGCATCGCCGATTTCAGGAAGAGGTGGGCGAACATAATCTGGTCATCCTCATCGGCGGTCAGGAAGGTGTCGAGACCGACCACACGGGGCAGAAAGGCAATCAGAAAGATACCCAACGGAATGGCAAAGCGTCGCCATTGAATGTTGATATTCGATTTAACAGTCACCAGGCTACGGGCCGGTGTTTTTTCTGTGAGTATGTTAGCCATAATAATAGGGATTGAATTAATTGGATGGTTCACATCACCAAAGAATTTTATAGACCGCAGCATCCTGAGTAGACGAAGTCGTATCGAAGGGTGCATTGCGGGCTACTGACAAATTTGTAAAACGTAAGGCGTAAAACGTAATGATTTTCAGTAGACCGCAGCATCCTGAGTAAATGGAGGAACGAGATTGTATCGAAGGGTGCGATTGAGGTCTACTGATTTTGGTAACTCCTTACGATTTACGTTTTGCGTTTTACGGGGCGATGTTGCTCGACGCGACAGGTAAAAAAAGTATCAACCTATTCTGAACCAGCCCTCCCTTACATTATGTTTACACATTTATCTCTCTTTTAATCTTAGCCATAAAGATGTGATTCCGCAAAGTGGCTCCAAAAATTTGAGCGAATCTTGGTAAAGTTAACAATTCAGTTACGTCAAATCCACAAATTTACACGCTTAATTATCGTTAAAATAACTTATCGACCTCTCAACGTCATTAAGTTCGTCGCAGCCCGAGTAGGTGAGCGTAGCGAAACCGTATCGAGGGGTGCGGGTTGGCCTCGCATCCTCGTCTGAGCCGCACCCTTCGATACAA
>CAZWZZ010000288.1:0-7402 GCA_964638395.1 uncultured Caldilineaceae bacterium | reverse complement strand
CTGGTCAAAATCTGGGCCACGCTGTCGTGCAGGTCCCGGGCCAGGCGCTCCCGTTCGGCGCTGATAATCTGCTGCCGCTCCATCGTGCTGATCTCGGCCTGGGCGGCTGCGAGGGCCTGTCGTTTGCGCTCCGCTTCCTCCTGCTTCCGGAGGGCTAGGTGGTACATGGCCTCGGCTTTGGCCTGTAGGCGGCGGCTCTCCTCAAATAATTGGGCGTTCTGGATGGCCACCGCAGCCTGATTGGCTAAAATTTGCAACGCGGCCAGATCATAAGCGTCCAGGCCCCGGTCTCGGTTGATACGCAGGCAGATGGTTCCTACTAGCGTGCCTTCCCGCCGCATGGGGACACACATGAAGTCGCGCCGTGGCGCGTGGGGTGACTCCCCCCGGACGTTATTGAGCTGCACCGGCTGGAAGGTGGCGGCCATTTTTGGGGTCACATCCGCCAACCGTTCCAAAAGATTGTCTCGGAGTTGGGCTGTCATCGGTTGAGAAAGGACCCGTTGCTCCTCTTCCGAGCCGTCGCTAATCAACAGCACCATCGACGTATCGAAGACGTTGGTAATGGTCCGCATAATCTTGCGTAACAGGACATCGACCCCTTCGGTGGTCGTGGTCAGGGTGCCGGAGATGCTGGCCAGGGCGGCAATGGCCCGGTCTAGCCGTTCGGCCTGCTGCCGCGACTGCTCATACAGGGCGTCGGTCGTTTCTTTGGTCTGCCGGAGCAGCTCATTCTTATACTCCAACTCGGCCAATTGTTGTTTGAACTCCGAGTAATAGTTCAGCTTGGAGGATTGAATCCCCACCAGCCGGGCCAGCCGTTGGCTGCGGTCGGTCAAATCGTGGTGGTTAGTCATCGGTCTCCGCTCCGGCCCAGGCCCGCTGGAAAAGAGTTTCGATGTCGGTCAGGGTGGTGTCGCGGGGGTTTGTGTCCAGGCAGATGTCCTGCATGGCGTTCCGGCTGAGGCGGGGCAGCGTGTCCTGGTGAATGCCGATCTCGGCCAGCGTTTGGGGAATATTCAGGTCGCGGGTTAGAGCTTTGACGGCCTCGATGACCTGCAATCCGGCCTGGCGCCGGCTGAGGCCGGTCACCTCCTGGCCCAACGCCTCGGCCATATCCACATACCGCTCGGTGGCGGCGATGAAGTTGAATTTCAGAACGTGGGGCAGCAGAATAGCCTCCACTTCGCCGTGGGGCAAATCCAGAAGACCGCCCACCTGATGGCTCATAGCGTGGGTGGCCCCCAGAACAGCGTTGGAGAAGGCCAGCCCGGCCTGGAGCGAGGCCATCGCCATCGCGCTCTTGGCCCGAAGATTGGACCGGCTGGCGACCGACTCCCGTAAGTTACCGGCGATCAGGCGCATGGCGCTGAGGGCGTAGACATCGGTCAGCGGGGTGGCGGCCACCGAAATATAGGCTTCGATGGCGTGGGTCAAGGCATCCATTCCGGTGTGGATCGTCAACCGGCTATCTTTGGTCGTCAGCAGCAGCGGGTCGGTGATGGAAATGTCCGGGATCAGCGATTTACTGGCGATGACCATCTTCAGGCGGCGCTCGGAGTCGGTGACGATGCCGAATTGGGAGACATCGGCCCCGGTTCCGGCGGTCGAAGGAACCATGACCATCGGCGGCAGGGGCCGGGTGATGCGATCAATGCCCTCATACGCCTGAATATCCTTCTCCGTATTGCTGGCCAGGATCGCCACGGCCTTGGCGCAGTCGATGGGGCTGCCCCCGCCGATGGCCAACACCGCATCACACCCGCTCTGGCGATAGTGGCGAATGGCGGCTTCCACCTCGTGATCCTTCGGGTTGGGCGTGACCCGGCTCCAAATCTCAACCGTTAGATTTTTTTGTTGGAGGAAGGAGAGGGCCTTGTCTACCCAGCCGGCCTCGATGACGCCCGGATCCGTGACCAGAAATATCTTTTGCCCGCCCAGGCGCACCAAGCTGTCCCCCACTTGACTGAGGGTTCCCTGACCAAAGATGATCTCCGGAATCACAAATTTGCTGATATGCATAAGCGACTACGCTTATTTCGTGGCCATCGGCAATGGCCTTAAAATTCTCAACTGCATCAGTGGATAAATAAATGAGGGGTGACCGGTGGATGAGTTAATCGGGTCGTCTATTAGGTCAGCAGTATATCATAACTACCCAGGCGGCGCAAACGATGTCCGGGCGGCACTCTTGGCTACCCATTCGGGTAGTCGCCCTTACCCGACCGGGTAACCACGGTCGTCAGAAAATTGACCGGCTTTCGTCAAACATTCTCCCCCCAAATCGCCCTATACTGGGAATGTGTTGCCTGAAAACATTTCCAGACATAATGGCTCAACCATTCGTAAAACGTAAATCGTAAAACGTAAGATAGTTATCCCGTGAGGATGCTTTACGTTTCACATTTTATAGGTTTCAATGTGACTGATTAAATTTTGGAACTGCTCAAACCACCCCGGTCATCTTTACTTTGTTCCCGGTGTGGCTACAATACAGTTGATAGAGTCAATTCAAAATCATCCGGCGTAGGGGCGAGGCAACTCGGTGTGACGGTACGTTTGGAAAACAACCTCCGTGCCGAGTTGCCTCGCCCCTACAAAACTCCATAAACTCTACAAACGCCACGATTTTAGCGGGAGGCCCAATCCTTTGAGACAAACAGTTTCCACACTCATTACCATGCTGTTCCTACTGCTGCTGCTCCCCCCGGCTGCCCAGGCCCAGGAAGGGCTAACCCTGGAGGTGACGGCCGGTTTCGACTCCTTCCTCAAGACGGAGCAGTGGAGCATCGTCCGGGTCACGGTCGAGAACAGGGGGCCGGATCAGAAGGTCGCGTTGCAAATCCGGCAGGAGCGGTATGGCAGCAACACCGCCCTGTACAGCTACCCCCTCGATTTGCCCAATCAATCCCGCAAACAGGTGACCTTCCACATTCCGGCTCCCTACGAGGCCCGGTTGACCGTCGATGTCGTTGATGACCGGGGCCAGGAGCTACTCTCGGCTCCGCTCAACATCGAGCTGCTGACCCCGGCCGATTTTCTGGTGGGCGTCGTGGCCAGTGATGGCTCGCTACTCAACGGCCTGGCCGGGTTGAACACGCCCAACGGCGACCGGGTGGCCGTGGCCCATCTCGACCTGGCCGACCTGCCGGAGTCGCTGCAAGCCTGGTCCACGCTCAATATGCTCGTCTTCAACGATGTGGACACCACCCCCCTCAGCGAGGGGCAACAGGCGGCCCTGCGCCACTGGGTTAGCCAGGGTGGGCGGCTGGTGGTCGGCGGCGGTCCCAATGCGGCCCAGACTATTGCCGGTCTCACGCCGCTGCTGCCCTTCGACGAGGTGCGCCAGGCGACCTGGTCCCATCCGCTAACCGGTCTCGAACGCTTCATTAATAATGACCTGGCCAACCGTGGCCCCTACATCGCCGCCATCCCCACCGACAGACCCACCGCCGCTATGCCCATCAGCCAGGAGAACGAGCCGCTGGCCCTCGTCACCGAGTTGGGGCAGGGGCGGGTTCATTACCTGGCTCTCGATTTAAGCCTGGCCCCGCTCGATACGCTGGGCGGCCAGGATCGCTTCTTGCCCCGGCTGGTCAATGAGCTGGAGCCACAGTTTGGGGCCTTGACCAATAACAATATCAACCAGAACCAGATGCGAACCAGCCTGGCCCTCATTCCCGATCAAACGCTGCCCACGCCGGGCACGATTGCCCTCTACCTGGGCCTGTACGTGTTGATGATCGGCCCCGTCAACTATTTTGTGCTGGGCCGGTTCCGGCGACGGGAATTATCCTGGTTGACCCTGCCGCTGATTATTCTGCTCTTCTGCGGCGTGGGTTACGTCAGCGGCTTCCGGCTGCGGGGCGGCCAACCGCTACTGCGCCAGATCGCCGTCGTCCAGGCCGAGGTAGGCGTCCCGGTGGCCGAGGCCGATACCTTCGCCGGGATTTACTCCCCCTGGCGCACCCGCTACAGCTTGGCCGTCGAGGGGGCGGCTCTGGTACGGCCTATCTCTACGGACAGTTTCAACCAGGAAATTCGGGTCGTGGCCGGCGACGCGACCCGCATCGAAGAATTACAGGCCGACATCGGCGGGATGCCGACCGTCCTCATCCGCAGCCAGGTCCCGGCCCCGGCTATTCAGGCCGATATTCGCTACGACCGATCTAGCCATATCCTGGCCGGAACGATTTTCAACGGAACCGAGCAGCCCATCACCGAGGCCCACCTGCTCATCGAGGATCGGGTGCTGCGGCTGGAGACGCTGCCCCCCGGCGAGACGACCGTCGATGCCGTGACCCGCACCCACAATTACGGCAGCTTCTACAACACCAACCAGGCCGCCCCCAACACCCCGGAGGCCCTGACCCTGGCCAGCCGAGATACCGCGATGCAGGCCGTCTTCGACTATAATCCTTACTATTATGGCGGTCCCAGCCCGAACCAGACCCCCACCACCCGCACGCAGGGCGATCTCTACCTGACCGGCTGGCAGGAGGGCAGCCCGGTCTCCCTGACTCTCCCCGGCCAGAGCAGCGACGAGATGAGCGAGACGTTGTTGTTGGTTCGGCTGCCGTTGGGGCAGTGAGGGAGTATGATTGGACCCCTCGGCCAACGGATTGGTAACGGATTAGCGGATAGCCCGGCAAGTGCTGGTGACCATCCGTTAATCCGTTAGACATCCGCTGGTCGGGGGGCCGGAACGAAATTCATAAACAGGAGGCAGCCCATGCCCCCCATCATCGAAGTGCAAAACCTACGCAAAACCTACAAAAAACGAGTGGCCGTGGATGACATCTCCTTTAGCCTGGAGGAGAACGCCCTGTTTGGCTTTGTCGGCCCTAATGGGGCGGGCAAAACGACCACCATCCGCATCCTGACCACGCTCCTCCAGCCCAGCGGCGGGCGGGTTACGGTCGATGGTCACTCCGTCACGGCCAAGCCGGCGGCGGTGCGCCAGATCATCGGCTATATGCCCGACTTCTTCGGCGTCTACACCGATATGACCGTCTGGGAATACCTCGACTTCTTTAGCGCCTGCTACAACATCCCGGCCCCCCAGCGGCCCGGCCTGGTCGAGGATTTGCTGGCTCTGGTCGATCTCAGCCACCGCCGCGACGATTTCGTCGATACCCTGTCGCGGGGTATGAAGCAGCGCCTCTGCCTGGCCCGGACGCTGGTCCACGACCCCAAGGTGTTGATCCTGGATGAACCGGCCTCCGGTCTCGACCCCCGGGCCAGGGTCGAATTTCGGGACCTGCTGTCGGAGCTGCACAAAATGGGCAAAACCATCTTCTTCTCCTCCCACATCCTGGCCGACATCGCCGAAATCTGCACCGAAATCGGCATCATCGAGGCCGGGCAGATGGTCACCCAGGGCAACATCAAGGATATGCGGCGCCAGATGCGCCGCCACCACCACCTCCGCATCCGGGTACTCGGCGACAGCGTCGAGCAGGCGCGGTCGGCTCTGGCCCCCATCCGGGGCGTGGAGCAGATCGAGGTCGAGGCGGCGGAGGAGGGGGATTGGGAGGTGCTGGTCGAGTTCAACGGCGACAAAGCGGCCATCAGCGCCCTGCTCAAACAACTGGCCCTGGCCGATGTGCCCCTGCTGGCCGTCACCCAGGAGACCGACACGCTGGAGGATGTCTTTATGAAATTGACGAAAGGGATTGTCTCGTGATGTCCATCACCCTGAACCCCATCATCAACCGTGAAATCCGCAGCCGCCTGCGTAAACGGCGCACCTTTCTGGGGATGCTCGGCTACGTCGCTTTGTTGAGCCTGCTGGTGTGGGGCATCTACGCCATTTTTTATGAAACCAGCGTCAGCCAGGGCTTCAACAGCCTCCGCACGCCCAGCATCCAATATGGCGCGGCTGTCGGCAAGGCCATCTTCATCGGTATGACCTTCCTGCTGCTGATCGTCTTCCCCTTCACCGCCGTGGCCCTGGCCTCCGACGCCATCGCCGGGGAGCGGGAACGCCAAACATTTGATATGTTACGCATCACCGCCCTGAACGACCGCCAGATTGTGTGGGGCAAATTGGGGGCGGTCTTCATCTTCGTGCTGCTGTACGTTATGCTGACCCTGCCTATCCAAGCCCTGGCTTTTCTGTTCGGCGGCGTGGCCCTGACCGAATTTCTGATCGCCACCTTTGGCATTTTGGTCACCGGCCTGGCCTGCGGCGCTTTCGGCATCTACGTCTCCAGCATCGCCCGCTCCGCCCGCGTCGCCACGGCCCTCTCCTCCAGCCTGATTCTGCTCTTTGTCTACGGGCTGCCCTTTATGGTCTGGATATCGGCCATCTTTCTGCCCTTCTTTTTTGAAGATTTCTTCAATGATATCCCGACCCCGGTCACCGCTCTACTGTTGTTTTATGGCGGCGGGTTTCTGACCAGCATCAACCCCTTGGGCGCGGCCATCTTGACCGGTATCGCTGCCGCCAATGGTCAGGGGTATTTTTTCTACAGCTTTCCGATACCAACCAGCGGCGGCACATTCACCCTGTGGGCCATCGCTCCCTGGATGGTGTATGTGGTTTTCTATCTCCTGGTGACGCTGGGCCTGGTCTTTCTGACCACCCGCCGGCTCCGCAAACTTAGCAACTTCGAGGCCTGATGCGCTATCTCTTCCACCGGCTCAACCCGATCATCATCCGCGAAATGCGGGGGCGCATGCGCGGGCGGCGCGGCTTCATCGTCCTGACCGTTCACACCCTCCTCCTGGCTCTGCTGACCGGCATCATCTACGCCACCGTCTACTACGAGCAGATCAACCGCTACAATTACAACGCCACCGTCGTCTCGATGGCCGACAACGGGCCGACGCTGGGCAAGGCCACCTTCATCGGTACGGTCATGCTCCTGCTGGCCATCTTCAGCTTCGTCGCCCCGGCTTTCGGCGCAGGGGCCATCGCTGGCGAAAAGGAGCGGCAAACCTACGACACCCTGCTGGTGACCACCCTGGCCGGGCGACAGATCGTTTTGGGCAAACTGGGGGCCATTCTGGTGCAGCTCATTCTCTTTATGTTCGTCTCCCTGCCCATCCTGAGTATGGCCTTCTGGTTCGGCGGCATCGCCCCGGTCGAGCTGGGCCTGGCCGCGTTGGGGCTGCTGGTGACGCTCTTCGCCTTCACCGCCATCGGTCTCTACCTGTCCAGCCGCGTCCGCACCACGGTCATCGCCGTCAGCATCGCCTACGCCATCTTGATTCCGGTCGTCTACGGCATCCCGATTTTTATCTTTTTTGTGACCGAAGGCCCTTTTGATCCTCTGTTCACAAGTGACAACGACCTGTTTCAACTGCTGATCGACTATTTCCTGATTTTTCTGATGGCCATCAATCCCTTTTTCGCCGCCGTCCTGACCGGCGAAGCCGCCGCCAACGGCCACGGCTA
>CAZWZZ010000287.1:0-7416 GCA_964638395.1 uncultured Caldilineaceae bacterium | reverse complement strand
TAGCCGCCGACAGCCCACCAGGCGGCTAAGAGCAGAATGAGGGCTAGATCACGAAAGCGGTTCATTTTCCTCGCTCAATCCCTTCCCACTCAACAATTCCGCCAGCCACGACTCCGCCGCCGCCGACAAGGTCGGTGGGGGTGGCGGTTGGCGATAGTCGATTTGGCTGGCATACGCGCCCCGCTCATAGACCGCCGCCACGGCAGCGCCCAAATCGAGCGGTGCATCGTCGTCGGGGGGATGCAAGGGAACTGGTAACACCGGCAGGGAATCGGCCAATTGGATAGGCCAGACATCAACGGTGGGCCGGCGCTGTTCGCGGCTGAGGGTAACGTAGTAGGGGGCGGGCGGAACCGGTTCAATCAGCGGGGGACGCTCACCGCCGCGCAGCAGATCGATTTCCAGGAGATGCACCTCGGAGCGGAGCAAATCGCGCCGTTTGCGCTGATAATCCCGGTAGGCATCGTGGCCGGGGCGTTTATTGACCGGGGAGAGGATTTCAATGATGGTGACTAGCTCATCGGTCGCCGTCGCTCGAATTTCGATGGCGTGGGTTCGCAGCGGCATCTCCAGGGCCACGGCGCTCTGGACCGGCGCGGGGGTCACGGCCACGGCTGACGACACCGGCTCCGGTGAAGCGGGCGGCTCTTTTTGCCAGACGCTGACATCGGGATAAAGGCCGTGCGTCCGTCCCACCTCAATGATTTCATAAGTAACGTAGGGGGTCAACCGGGCGAAGTAGGCGGGTTGGATCTGTTGGTTCAATTGACCCTGAATTTCGTAGGCCAACCCATTATGGAAGCCTGACCACAGGAGCTTGTTTTCCAGATAAGGGTCCATACCGGGGAATGGAGAAGGCATCGTTAATTCTCCTTATGATTTTGATTGCCTGCCTCCCATTTTACCACAGGGTTAGGCCAGGCCATAATGATGGCCGCAAGGAATAATAAGTTGTCACTTTTTACCTGCCAGGTTGAGCAACGTCACCCCGTAAAACGCAAAACGTGAAACGTAAGCGGTTATTTTGTCAAAATCATTACGTTTTGCGCCTTACGTTTTACGACGTTGTCAACCAAATTTCTTGGGGATATGAACCATCCCGGAATTGCGGCGAAAATTGGTTTGACTTGACAACTCAACCCAACTGCATTACACTAGAAACATATTAAGGGGATGATTCCTATATTTAGTGGTAAATTTCCCCTAATTCAGGGAAGTTACCTACTATATGTAGAGTAGCGATTACTGCTTACTGAGCATTGTCCACCGAGGGGAGCGATAAATTTCAATGACCGGGCTAGACCCTTTAGATACGGAGATGTCCTTTGGCCAGACGATTCGGCGGTTGCGCCGTGCCCAGCGTTTGACCCAGCGGGAGCTGGCCGACAAAGTCCAGGCTCTGGGCCTGAAGGCCGATTTTACCTACATCAGCAAAATCGAGAATGACCGGCTGGAGTTCGTGCCCAGCGAGCCGCTCATCCGGGGTTTGGCCCAGATTTTGGGGGCCGACGCCGAGGCCCTACTCGATCTGGCCGGTAAGTTCGATCAGCGGGCGCTGCAAGAGGTGGTGGCCGAAATGCCGGAGGCGGGGATTCTATTGCGACGGCTCCAGGCCGGGAAAATCAGCCAGACGCAACTCCGCCGCTTTTTAGATGAGACGGAGTCGTAAAACGTAAAATTTGAAGCGTGAAAACGCCTATGCAAATCAATCCACATGTCCCTTTTATAGCTGACGAAACGCTCCGGGAGTTGGCCGATGATCTGCTGGCGGCCTATGAACGAGAGATCGCCCCCATCGCCGAGCCGCCGGTGCCGGTGGAGAAGGTGGCCGATTTTTTGCTGGAGCTAAACATCGAGTGGTTGCCCATCCCCGACGAGGAGGCTACCCCCATTTTGGCCTACCTCCACCCGGCCAGCCACACCATCCGCCTCAACGAACGGCGGCTCGATTATTTCCAGCAGCACCCCGGCGTCTATGAATACACCCTGGCCCACGAGATTGCCCATTACCAACTCCACGTGATCGAGGGGCCGGGCGATGTAGAGCAGGCTTTCATTTTTCGCCACCACCAGATGAGCAAAGACCGGCGGGAGTGGCAGGCCGAGCGGTTCGCCAGCTATTTGCTGCTGCCGGACTGGTTGCTGCGGCCCGCCCTGGACGGCCTCGATTTGCACCACTGGCCCGTGTTGTACCACCTGCGTGATCTGTTTGGCGTATCAATCACCGCCCTGCGTATCCGGCTGGAGCGGCTCAATTTGATCCACGTGGCCGCCAACGGGCGCATCTATCCCACCCCCCGGGCCGCCGGCGATGATCTCCGGCGCGACCTACGCCGTTTGATTGGCCAGGGACAGCTTCAGCGCAGCCTGGGCCACGTCGAACCGGCCCGGCACGCCTATCAGCAGGCCCTGACCATCGCCGAGGCGCTCGGCGATCCTCAGATTGAAGCCTTTCTCAACTGGTCACTGGGGCTGTTGATGGTGGACAGCGACCCGGCCCAGGCCATCGACCTGCTGGCCCGCTGCGTGGCCTACGAGCAGCGGGTGGGCCACCCCAACGCCGAGACCGACGCCGCCTACCTGGCCCGTTTGCAGAACACGTTTGGCCAGGCTTCCGACGAATGAGACAGTCAAAATCTTCACCGCCAAAGGTAGAAAGGGCCGGGCCACCGCAGCGTGGAGCATCGCCCCATCCCGCAGCCCCTCCAGACCGCTATTCTTAGCGACGGTCACCTCGTGGGCATTGTTAGGTTTCATCCTTTCATTCATAAGCTGCCCTGATTATACCCCGTCGCCAGGCGACCACCGAATCACTTGAGACTAGCCTTACCCCGCTGAGCCTGTGGGCACGGGTCGGTGATGGGAGGCCGGTGAGAGGTTGTGAGAGAACCTTCGGAGAGTGGTGATTGAGTTGAAAGTGAGAATTTGTGAGAGGAACTGCGGAGATTATGAGAGGCGGTTTGTGTTAAGCTCGGAACGCAGACCCGAACGAACCGGCGTGAGGCTGAACCGGCTGAGATCATTGACCCACGTCGAGGATTTCATTTTTTCATTGTGACCGGGCGACCACCAAATCAATTTATCGGGGAGAGGAGACACATCAATGCCATAGCGATACCGGCCCACGGCTGAACCGCTGACGGAATGAGGCCGCTGAGGCCGCTGAAACACCGCAGCGTCATCACGCCCCTCAGCGCCCTCAGCGTTTCAACCCCCGCCCCGTTGCGGGGAGCCAGGTCCTTCAGAGCAGAATCGATGGAATAGGCGGATGTTATCCTATCACTCTAGCAATCCTGCTCTAAGCGGGTGCCCAAGCAACCGTTCAGTTCAAGACCCTAAAGGTTCCCGCAATCAATGTCAGAGCGCCCAGCGGGTTCAGCGGTAATCAGCGGTGATTCAGCGGTCTCTGCGGTTCAAAGGAAGCAGCCACAAAAAACGTTAGCATCAGTAAAATGCAAATCGGTTATAAGTGACTAAGCTACCACCAGGTCAGCTCATAGTCTTGATCAAACCCCAAAAAGACAAACAAATCTTGCCACCCGGTATCCGCCTCGGTTCGTAATTTTTCTTCAAGCTCGATGAGTTTATTGCGTTGGTAGGAGTTGGGCTGATGGGCAGCCAACAGCCGGTCAAAGGCGACTCTGGCCGTGGTGTGATATTTTTCTGTGCCGTGAATATATTCGGCGTTGATAATCCGCAGACCAAGCCAGATATCCTGTAAGGCCGCCCGTTGTCCCACCTCACGCAGCCGAGCGGTGCGGAACCCCGGATCACAGATCAAGGCCAGGAACGCTTTGGCCCGTTTTCGGCGGTCGGTGAGTTCGTTCCAGGAGGTGTAGTAACAACTGTAATAGGCGTGATTAACGAGATAGCGGCGGGCGTAGCGGGCGATGCTGTCAAGGTAGTTCGGTTTATCTTTTGTCACTGCCGGCCACTGGGTGCCGCTTAAGGTTGTCCAATCGGTGACATCGGTCCATTCGCCGGAGGGGGGTCGAAAGGCTTCGACAAAATGCTTGTGAGCATCATTAAGATTTCGATTGTGCCACCAATCTGCCTTGTGCAGAAAATAAGATTTGAGGCTGGGGTGATATAGAATAAATCTATGGTCATAAAGATCGTAGTCTCTAAAGAAAGGTTGCAATTCCGACGTGAGTTGTTCCAGGGCCACCCCATCAACACGCGGACCAACGATGGCGGCTACACTATCAATATGCAACGGCTCATAAGCGACCGTGACCACCTCAAACAAGCGGTGAACATGCTCCATCCAATCAGGCTCTTCCGATTTTATTTCCAAAGCATACAGTGCATCATCAAAGAGTTCGTACAGTTCAGCCCACTTTTCGATCACCGGAGGCGGGCTGTAATATTGCACGGCAAACACCGGAGCAAGTTGGCGCTGCATTTCAACAAACAACAGCTTGGGAGATTTTTCTGCCTTTTCGATAGCTAAATGGGATTTGGCATCGGGATAATCGGTCAGCCGGTAAATGTCCTCCATAATGTTTTCGGCTTTCAATATCTCATTTTCGATCCGCTCTCGTATTTTAGACTCTTCCTCATTCGAGTTAGCCGTAGAGCGCACAAAATCTTCGATTTGTTCCCGATCAACAGAGTCGGCGGTTACGATGAAGCGAGCTACATCCTCCAAATCACCTTGATTATCATACAACAATTGTAAAATGGTGTAATTTCGATCAATCACGTCAAGGCTATCAATAATGATCAGGGGCGGCACAAACTCACCATTTTTTTGAAGCTCCTGTAAGGGCCTAACTACGAATTCTTGTATTGCATACTTTTCGTTTCTCTCTAATAGCGGAAACTTACCCGGGCGGATTGCCTTTTTATAATCTTCGCCATAGTGATCGATCAATTGAGGCGCTAGAGAATAGCGTATAAAATCCAACGGATCGCTGGTGAGGGAATTTTCTTTTTGACAGAAATGATAAATCAGGTTGAAATTCTCCAGAATCTTGGCTTCTTCCGGAGCCTTCTCTTTTTTTACAGTCAGGTGATAAAGTAACCGTTCGATCAGTCTGGTTTTATTCCTGCTCTCAGGGGCGGTGATCAAATACCAGGCATTCTTCTCTTCATTGATCCAGTTGATGACCGTTGGTAGATACTCATTCAGGTTTGAGCTTTCAGCAGCAGATGTTATTTCACTGGCTAGTTGTCCTCCTTCATTTATTTGGGTCTTAAAGTCTTTGACCATCGTTTCTAAAGAGCCGAATAGGAGATGGTCGGGGATGAGGGTGCTATCCGAGGCATTCAAGTAGAGGCGGGGTAAACCAAAACTTGGATCCCACTGTGAATCAAGAAGCGTCTCTCCTTCTCGTATGGGTCCTTGATTATACATTGTGAGTCGAGCAAGAAAGACAGCTTTCTCTATCCCTTCTTGGGGTCTATTCAAACCATAATAAAATCCTTTTACAAAATTAATCGCCGAAGGGTCAGGTAAAATAGCCCCGGACATCCCAATAACTATTGGTACCTTAGCCTGATAATGGAGCCAGGTAGCCATCCCCGCACTGCCAACGCGGCTACCACAACTAAGCAAGATGACCACTTTCACCTTAGGGTCTAAGGCGTGATTAAAAGTCTTCATCGCTTCAAACTTTGTGAACGGATCATCAGGCTCTATTTTGAGCATTTCAAGATTCCCGTGGCTAGTTATATGAACCAGGTGATCATCCAAAAATCCCATTTCTACATCTGCGGAGGCAGGCTCGTCATTAAATGATTTCTGTTCGGACAGTTCATTCAAAATGCTAATTTGTTGCCTGAATTCATTGAATATATTCTTCTCGTTTTGTTCGTTATCTGCACCCAATCCTAAGTGAGAGATATAACGTATTGCTATGGGTAACACTGCAACTTCGAGAGATCTATCCTTGCTCACCTTAGGGTTTCTCAGGCAATGAACAATGGAAATTTCCTCCCTGATCCCTAAAAGATATTTAGGGTGGGATAGATCGGACCCGTCTTTAGTCAAATAGGCGTACTCCCAAGGTCGGCTTGATATTTCTCTTATTTGATCGGATCTGTCCTGTTCCGAATGGTTGTCGTAATCTGGATGAGGGTAAATGAGACGTAACCGTATTTTTACACCTGCGTTCCACCACTTTCTAAATAACCAACGGATTTGACATTCTGGCAGGAGAACATCAGCAATTTTTTGACCTTTATTACGAAGGGTAGAAAACATAGTGGTTCCTTGTGGCGTCGTAATAGCTAAAGGCTTTGACGGAGAACGATGTGTCAATGCCGGAAGGTCACCTATTGCCGGACAGTCACATTCTATAGAGATGCCTTTTGTCGCCTCATCCCATATAAGATAAAGATCAAAATTCCGATACACTTCGGTCATTATATTACTCTTGCTTTAAGATAGAGTGTACTCTATCTACTGCTAATTTGACCTGATCAAAAATTTGCCAAGCTACAGCCCCATAAGATATTGACAATAAGCCCTCCCAAGCCTGCTGGTCAAAGACAGTATATTTATTCACAACGCCTTCCAGGCCGTGGCTGACTTCTGGATAATCTGCATCATCTTTGTATACAAATCGGTTATAAACATACGTGTAGATCGCCCCACAGAAGCTCGTTACAGCCGCGATTTGCCCTATTTGCTGTTGTACATCGCTATTACCATTGTAAAAAAGATCACCCACCTTGTCTTCTAAATCAGCATCAATCCCTATTTGTGTCTTCCACCATTCCTGTGATCCATCTTGCCAAGTGTTCACAACTTCCAAATGATCCGCTATTTTTTCTCCCCATAACTCCCCAATCAACCCCAGCGCAAGTTCGCCATAGCTCGAGGTTTTCCCCGAAGTGGAGGACTTACAAGCCTCCAAAACTTTATTTGGTGTTAGCGGAGTGGATTTATATTTATTCAAGCAGTCCCCGAAAACCGGTTGGGACAGAAGACTCAGGTTAACAAAATCTTGACCAAGCGAACCATCTCTATAATCATTGCTAAACTTTTTAATCATTTGATCAAATTTTAGACCAGACAAACTAAAATCATCATCTTCTTCCAAACCAAAGGCCGGAAGCATATAACTATCCTCCAAACAATACTTGCCAATAACACCGGAGGGACAGGGAATAAAACCCTCCTCGGGTATATTGACCGGATGAATATCCACCTTATTCCTGGCCGCAACCAGTAAAACTACACTGTGATACATCCTGAACCAAGACTGTATGGCTAACTTGGCTTGTTCGAGATGTAAGTTTTGATCCACGCCATTTTCAATCTTTTCGCGTTCAATCAACATTAACATCCGAGTTTGTAGCTGCTTCTCGCAATTAATTGCATCCAACAATCTATCTTGCTTGACGACCCATTTCGGGCCACCCGCCGAATTTTTACCACCCATTGTTACGCCTCCTATAAAATCAAAA
>CAZWZZ010000286.1:0-7421 GCA_964638395.1 uncultured Caldilineaceae bacterium | reverse complement strand
ATGACAATCGACTTTTAGCCAAAAGTGCTTTTGAAAACCTGACAGGTCTTGATTTCACCGACAGGCGGGCTGTCAATGACCATCGATGAGGCGATGGATCGCTATTTGAAACAAATCAAGCGCAGCAAAAGCGCCAACACGGCCACGGCCTACGGCCAGGGGCTACAAGCTTTTGGCCTGTCCATCGCCGACAGCGGGCTGGAGATCGACTTTGCCGAGACCGACATCAGCCACCTCTCCCCCCATTGGCTCGAACCCTTCCTGAACGACCTCCAAAAACAATCCGTGGCCACCGAGCGGCTCTACACCACCGCCGTGGCCGGCTTTTATCGCTACGTGGCCGCCCAGGAGTGGGCCGCCATCAACCTCTCCACCCTCGATTTTGCGATGAGCCAACGCCGCAGCCAGGGCAAACGGCTCCATATCTTCCCCGAAAAAAAGGTGGAAACGCTGCTGGCTTTTATGGAAGAAGCAGCCGAGCCGGTAAACTGGCCGGGTAAATTATCCCGTAAATTGGCCCTCCTGCGGGACACCGCCCTGCTCATCACCCTGGCCGACACCGGCCTGCGGGTTTCGGAGGCGTGCGGCCTGCAACGGGGACACCTCGACCGGGAGCGAAGCCGGGCCGTCATCATCGGCAAGGGGGACAAACAGGCCATCGTCCGCTTTTCGAGCCGCGCCCTGGAGCGCATCGACGCCTATCTCCAGGTTCGGTTTGAGCTGGATCAGTTTCAAGGCCGCCAGGAGGTCTTACCGATTTTCGCCCGGCACGACAAACGGGCCGGTAAAAAGGTATTGCCCATTTCCGCCCGCACCGCCGAAAATATTGTGACCGACCGCGTCGTCGAAGCCTTGGGGCCGGAGGCGCGAGGGACGATTACACCCCATACCTTTCGGCACTATTTTGTGACCCGGGCCGCCCGCCAGCAGGATATTTTGCTAGCCCAACATCTGGCCCGGCACGAAAGTATTCACACCACCTCCGGCTACACCCATCTGACCGACACCGAAATCGACGCGGCTTACGAGGCTGTTTTCAACGAGCCAGCCCAGGCCGAAGATAGTGGGCAGTCTGTAGATCAAGCCTGACATTAAATTGACCTTTGCAGGAGTAACCGATGAAATCGTATCAAAAATTTTTAATGCCCTTGCTTTTAATCATCAGTTTGTTACTGGCCGGTTGTGAGATCAACCGCTCCGATGAGGCCGGTAACATCGAAGAACCGGTCGCGGAGGGAGCCGGGGGCGAGACGGCCACCACCCCGGAGACAGAACCCCCGCCAGAGGGCGAACAACCGGCGGCCGAAACGCCTGCGGAGGAAGAGGTCGCCCCGCCCCCGGAAGCCCCCCCGGATGTGTCTACCGAAACCTTTGAGGCGGCTGTCGCCCCTGAAGATACAGCGGTTGAGCGGGGCAAAGTGTTAGTCAAGCTCAATCAGGAAGCCTCGATCCAGGCCCGCAGTGTGGAGTTGGGCAGCGACCAGGTAGTGCAGGCCGGGGTGCCGACGCTCGATCAGGTGCTACAAGATATTGGGGCCAGTGGGTTGGAGCCGGTCGTTAATGAGGTAGCCACTGCCTCCGATCAAGATATTGATACGTTCTCGGCCCAGGCGGAAGAGGTCAACCAACTGTACGCCGTCAACTTTCCGCCGGAAAATGATCCCCAGGAAGTGGCCGATGCCCTCAATGAAGATCCTACCGTTGAGTACGCCGAGCCGAACTTTCTGGCCGGGATTACGACCAAACCGGTTTACGTGCCCGCGCCGCTGACGCCGAATGATCCCTATTTCGGTTTCCAATGGAACTTCGAGAACATCAACCTACCCGCCGCCTGGGACCTGGCCACCAACCGGGGCCAGGGGGTCACGGTAGCTATCGTTGATACCGGCGTTGATTTCAACACGCCTGACCTGGCCAATACGCAGCAGGTGGCCGGGTATGATTTCTTCAATGGGGATGAGGACCCCACCGATGACCAGGGGCACGGCACGCACGTGGCCGGGACGGTGGCCCAAAGCACCAACAACGATCTGGGCGTGGCCGGGGTGGCCTACCAGGCCCAGTTGATGCCGGTCAAGGTTTTAGGAGCCAACGGTCAGGGCGGCTATGACCAGATTATCCAGGGCATTATTTACGCCGTCGATCAGGGAGCCGATGTCATCAATCTCAGTCTGGCCGGGCGGGGTAGTTCCCGCGCCCTGCAAGAAGCGGTGGCTTATGCCCGGCAGAATGGCGTGGTCGTCGTGGCGGCAGCGGGCAACAGTAACGGCCCGGTCGAGTTTCCGGCGGCCTATGATGATGACGTCATCGCGGTCGGCTCCACCCGCTTTGACAACGCCCGCGCCCCGTACAGCAACTTCGGCGGCGAGGTCGATATTGCCGCGCCGGGCGGCGACACCAGCGTTGACCAAAATGGTGACGGCTACGCCGACGGTATCTTGCAACATACTTTCAAAACCGTGGGCGAAGATTACACCTACCTCTTTTTCGAGGGCACGTCGATGGCTTCGCCCCACGTAGCCGGCGTGGCCGCCTTGATGCTCGGTCAAAATCCTGATCTCTCCCCGGAAGACGTAGAGGATATTCTGACCCGGACGGCCCGTGACATCGGGGCCGCCGATCAATTTGGGGCCGGGCTGCTCCAGGCCGATGCCGCCGTCAGAGAGGCCGAGGGAGATGTCGGCGTCGGCGATGAGACCGCCACCCCGACGCCGACGGCTGAACCGATCACCCCAACCACCCCGATTACGCCGACCGCCACCCCCATCCCCCCGACGGCGGAACCGGTCACCCCAACCGCCACGCCGATCACCCCGACTCCTGAGCCGGGCGTCACCCCGACCACCGCACCGGAACCCACCGTCACGCCCCCACCGGGCGGCGGTGGCGAGCTTTTGACCAACGGCGGCTTTGAAGGGGACGAGGGCTGGACCTTTGGCGATACCCCCATTCGGGGCGCGACGGAGGGAGATGTCACCCTGAGCGGTAGCCAGGCCGCCCGGCTGGGCATCGTTTCAGGCCGGGATGCCTACAGCTTTAGCTCCGTCTGGCAACAGGTGACGATCCCCGCCGAGGCCAGCCAGGTGACGCTGACGGCCAACGTCTACCCCCTGAGCCAGGATAATTTTGGCGATGCCCAATACATATCTATTCTTGACAGCAACTTCCAAAATCTACGTCCTCTTTCTCAAGATTTGAGCGACAGCCAGGCCTGGGAGCGACGAGCCTTCGATCTTTCCGACCTGAGCGGCCAGACGATCTACATCTATTTCACTGTTTTCAACGACGGCGATGGCCGACCCAGCGGGATGTATGTGGATGATGTGTCGTTGATGTGGACAAATTAGATCATTGTCAGTAGACCGCAGCATCCTGAGTAAACTGAGGAACGAAATTGTATCGAAGGGTGTGATTGCGGTCTACTGATTGTCCTGAGAATACTGAAGATCAGAGCAACGCAGGAAAATATGTTATGTTGACCGTTACTATCAATCCGAATCTACAAACCAAGTTGGAACAGGTTGCCCATACAACAGGCCAAACGATTGATGAAATCGTCGACGAGGCTCTCACCCAACATCTGGAGCAATTGGCCGAACAGCAACTCGATACTGAAATCAAGGCGTTTAAGCAGATGCACGCCCATTTAAAGGCCCAATATTTTGGTCAATTTGTTGCTATCCATCAAGGCCAGATCGTCGACGCCGATGCTGATCTCGAACCATTGTATCTTCGTCTTCAAGCCCGTTTTGGAGATGAGGAACCGATCTTAATTCGTCAGGTTGGTGAAACGCCGGAAGAAATCTACAACTTCCACGGGACACGGATCACTTCGTAAAATTACGATGAACATTTACGAATACAGTTCTGACTACATTCCCGCCGCCCCTACGTGTCAAATCCATCTAGGATCGGCCGGTGGCCAACCGATATTGGGACCGATTGATGCTTTGATAGACACCGGTTCTGACATAAGTGTCGTCCCCCTGGCCTATCTCCGACAAATAAAAGCCAAACGTATTAGTCGAGGTCAAGCTCGAACTATATGGGGCGACTCGAGGGTTGTTGATATTTATATTGTATCCTTTGCTCTGCACGAGTTGCGGATTTCGACGCTGCAAGTCCTAGCCGATGATCAAAGTAATGAGATCGTTCTTGGTCGCCGTGTCATTAACCGCTTGAAACTTATGCTCGACGGCCCGGCTGCTCAAACAGAAATCCTTGAAAGCATTTAATTTGATCTACGACTCCCCCGCCACCCCCGGGCAGGTGGTGTGGTAGGATTGGTAATCACCGAGGAACTCGTCCCACTCAGCCTGGGTCATATTCCGATTGGCGATCTGGCAGGCCCGCACCGGCCAGGGTGCGGCATCGACATTCCAGATGACCACGGTGTTGTCGGCGCTGCCGGAGACGACGTGCTGCCCATCGGGGCTGAAGGCGACGGCGGTCACCAGGTTGACGTGGCCGGAGAGAGGCGGCCCCAGGGGCCGGCGGGTCTCCACATCCCAGAGGATCACCCGCCGGTCTGCGCCGCCCGACACTAGCAGCCGGCCATTCGGGCTAAAGGCCACATCCCAGACGCGGTTGGTGTGCCCCTCGATTGGCTCGCCGAGCGGCCGGCGCGTGGCCACATCCCACAGCCGCACCGTATTGTCGGCGCTACCGGAGGCCAACAGTTGACCGTCCGGGCTGAAAGCGACGCTGGTCACCCAATCGGTGTGGCCTTCGATTGGCTCGCCGAGTGGCTGCCCCGTGGCCACAGCCCACAAACGGATCGTTTGATCGTTGCTGGCCGTGGCCAACAATGCCCCGTCGGGACTAAATTCGATGGCTCTGATCTCGTCCGTATGCCCCCCACTTAATTGCCCCACGGCCTGACGAGAGTCCACATCCCACAAAATAATAAGCCCATCAACACCGGCCGAGGCCAGGATTTGGCCACCGCTGCCCTCCGAGATAGCCGGGCTGAACTGAACGCTGACCACCTCATCGGTGTGGCCGGTCAGCGGTTCACCGAGCGCCTGCCCGGTCAGGCCATCCCACAGCCGTACCGTGTTGTCGGCGCTGCCGGAGGCCAGGATTTGACCATCCGGGCTGAACGCGACGGCCCACACATTACGGCTGTGGCTGGTCAGTGGCGGGCCGACTGCCTGGCGGGTGGCCGGGTTCCACAGCCTGACCGTATCATCATAACTGGCCGAGGCTAAGCGGGTTCCGTTCGGGCTGTAGGCTACATCATAGACCCAATCCTGATGGCCGCTCAAAAATTGGCCGACGCCGACGTTCCATAAAATAGGGGTGTTGTCGGCGCTGCCGGAGATAAGGAGGTCTCCATCGGGGCTGAAGGCCAGGCTGCTGACCCAGGCCGTGTGGCCGGTCAACGGCGGGCCGAGCGGCTCCCTCGTGTCGATGTCCCACAGGATGATTTGCTTATCATCCCCGGCTGAGGCCACCGTCTGCCCATCGGGGCTAACCGCCACAGCGTAGACCGGCGAGTCGTGGTCGTCAAAATGGAAGCCAGCCTGCCGGCCGGCGGCCACATCCCAGACCACCACCTGGTCATCATTGCCCGCCGAAACAAGACGGGAGCCGTCCGGGCTAAAGGCTATGTCCCAAACCAACCCCTTGTGCCCGCTTAACGGTTCCCCCCTCGGTTGGCCCGTGGCCACATCCCACAGGCGGATGGTTCCATCCCGCCCCGTCGAGGCCAGGAGTAGCCCCTCAGCCTCCTCAAGCGGCGGCGAAAAGAGCGGGGCTTGCGCCGCCGGGGCGCTTGTTTCAACCGGGGCCGGACCGAAGGCGACCTGCATCACCAAATCGGTGTGGCCGGTCAACGGTTCGCCGAGCGGCTGGCCGGTGGCCACATCCCACAAGCGCACCGTGTTATCATCCCCTCCGGAGGCCAGGATTTGACCATTGGGGCTAAAGGCGACGCCCCACACCTGGCCCTTGTGCCCGGTCAGCGGTTCCCCCTTGGGTTGGCCCGTGGCCACATCCCACAGACGCACGGTTTCGTCGAAGCTGCCGGAGGCGATGGTCTGCCCATCGGGACTAACGGCCAGGCCGTAAATCCAGTCGGTATGGCCGAGCAAGGGTTGGCCGAGCGGTTGGCCGAGCGCCGGGTTCCACATCATAATCCGGTTGTCCCGGCCGGCCGAGACGGCCAGACGACCATCTGGACTAAAAGCGACCCGGCGGACGACGTCGGTGTGGCCGTGGAGAAAAGTCGTGAGATAGGGGCTATATTTCAACCCGGCCAATACATCGATTTCATCCCCAAAGCCCCCCTCCTCAGCGATGCGCCCCGCTTCCAGATTGAGCAGCAGGGCTAAATCCAACTGATCGTCGGAGAAGACGACCGACTCGGCGGCCAATTTGCTGGCCAGGGCGTGTTGAGTCGCCTCTTGCGCCCGCCAAAATTGAATGAAGGCAAAGACCGCCAGCAGAATAGAGACGACCAGGGCAAAAGTGACCCTGCCCAGGAATAGCCGCTGGCGGCGGTCGGTATATTGGCGGCTGGTGACTACATATTCATGCTGGAGGGGAGTTGGTTGGGGATCGGTGTAATTCTGCATCAAGCTACGCTCGGCCTGGTGCAGATCATCGCCTCGCAGTAGGAAGCTCTGGTTGCGCTCATTTTTGTCCCACTCGATGGCCCGCATCAAAAGGCGGGTGTGGGTTTTGACCCAGGCTAAATCGGTCTCCAACACATCCAGCACGGCAACCATCGCCGCTTCGAAATTATCCGTCTCCCGGCAAAAAATCCAGTTGAGCGAGGCCAACGAGGGAGGAACCGCTTTGGGCGTCACGTCACGATAGACCAGGGGGATGAGCCGTTTGTTCAGATCCTCGGCCCACTCCCGCTCAACGCCAACCTCTTTGGAAGCCAGCGAGTCAGGACTGATGACGAAAATGACGGCGTTGGCGTTCTCGATCCCCTCCCGAATTTCGGCCCGCCAATCGGCAGAGAGGGGAATACCGTCCCAATCGACCCAAATCTTTTGGCCACGAGCCTGTAATGCTTCATACAGCCTTTGGACAAAAACTTTGTCTTTGCGGGAGTAGGAGATGAAAGCGTCATACATGCCGGGCGGACGAGCGGAGGGGGCAGAGAAAGCCGCCTCTTGGTCAACGAGATTGGTCGATAAATCGGCAGGGGGCGGGGCTGTAGTGGGGGCCTCGTTGGGCCAAGTCGGGTCATCGGGTTGAATGGACGAGGGGACGGGGACGGCGGCTGTGGGGTGGGTGGGGGCTGGCGAACCCTCTGTTTTTTTGGACAGGTTGGCTAACTCTCGTTGTGCCCTACGATTGTCCGGGTTGATGGTCAGCGCCCGCTCCAGATGCGCCCGGCTGTCCGCCGGCGACTCGGCCACGCTGGCCAGCCACAGCCAGGCCATATCGTTGTCCGGCTCCGTTTG
>CAZWZZ010000285.1:0-7426 GCA_964638395.1 uncultured Caldilineaceae bacterium | reverse complement strand
TCAGCCGCACCCCTCGATACGCGCTCCACGCTGTTCCGCGCTACTCGGGATGCTATCGTCGCTTAACGTAATGACATTGATTGAATGTTGTGATATTAGGAAAAGCTATGAAGGGTATCAACAAGATAATCCTACTCATTGTTGGGTTGGGGCTATTCTGGGCCGGAAACGCGCAGGCGCAAACAACGGATCAAGACTTGCGTTTTGAGCGAGTTACCTTTGAGGATGAGTTCGCTCAGGGAACCGTTATCTCTATCGTCCAGGATAAGCGGGGTTTTATGTGGTTCGGCACGTTGGGGGGACTCCATCGCTACGATGGCTACCGCTTGAAACTATACCAGAATGATCCCGACGATCCCCACAGCCTGAGCGCCAACGGCGTGCGCGTGCTGCATCGAGACCGCAACGACTTTATCTGGGCCGGCACCTGGGGCGGTGGGTTGAATCGCCTCGACCCGGCGACGGATCGCTTTACCCGCTACCAACACGACCCCGATGATCCGGCCAGCCTCAGCGATGACGTTGTCTTGGCCATCACCGAAGATGCAGCCGGTCATCTGTGGCTCGGCACGGAACAGGGCGGCCTGAACAAACTTGACCCGGAGACCGGTCAATTCACCCGCTATCAACATGACCCCGACGCCCCCGGCTCGATCAGCGATAACTCGGTGCAGGCCATCCAGATAGATAATGACAACGATGTGATCTGGGTGGGAACCGCCGACGGCTTGAACAAACTCGATCTGGCCACCGCCCACTTCACGCTCTACAAACATAGCCCAACGGACCGGACCAGCCTGAGTAGCAGCGACATCACCGCCCTTTTGCAGGATGGAGCCGGACATTTGTGGGTGGGCACCGATGATGGGGGCCTGAATAAATTTGATCCCCGCACCGGCCAGGCGACTCGCTACCGGTACGATTCGGCTGGTCCCGACAGCCTGAGCAGCGATGTGATTACAACGCTGCACGAAGGTCAGGCAGGCAAGCTGTGGGTGGGCACCCGAGGTGGCTTTTTGAGTCTTTTCGATCCAACCACCGAGCGCTTCACGCGCTACGGCTATGATGAAAATGATCCCTACAGCTTGAACAGTAGTTATATTGGAGCGATTTATCAGGATCAGATTGGGGTGCTGTGGATTGGCGGGGATGGCGTCCATCGGCTGGATAAAGAGAAACGGAAATTTGCGACCCATTATTACTACGAAGCGGATGATCCCAATAGCTTGAGCGGCAATCTGGTCTGGCCGATTTACGAGGATCGAGCCGGAATGATCTGGATTGGCACGAATGGAAAGGGGCTGAACAAATTCGATCCGGCCACCGCCGAATTTACCCATTACCGGGCCGATGAGTCTGACCCCGACAGCCTGAGCAGCGACCGGGTGTGGGCCATTCAGGAGGATCAGGCCGGATATCTGTGGTTGGGGACGTTTCAGGGAGGCTTGAACAAATTCGATCCCCGCACCGAAACCTTCACCGTCTACCGTCACCAACCGGATGATCCGACCAGCCTGAGCAACGACGTCATTATGAGCCTGCACGAGGATCAGAACGGCGTCTTGTGGGTGGGCACGGGCGAGGGTCTCAATCGTTTTGATCGAGAAACGGAGCAATTTACCGCCTATCACTACGACCCCGCCGATCCGACCAGCATCTCCAACGGGCGGATCAGAGACATTTATGAGGACTCTCGCGGCAATTTCTGGGTCTCCACCCAGGCCGGGGGCATCAACAAATTTGACCGGCAGACGGAGCAATTTACCCGTTACGAACATGATCCGAAAGAGCCGGCCAGCCTCAGTCACAACAGCATCTTTTTTGTCTATGAGGACAGCAGCGGCGCTCTGTGGGTCGGCACCGAGGCGGGCTTGAACAAGTTCGATTGGACAACCGAGCAGTTCCGCCACTATCGAAAAAAGGATGGTCTGCCGGATGAAGTCGTCTACAGCGCCCTGGAGGATGATGAGGGCAATTTGTGGCTCAGTACCAATCGGGGCCTGTCGAAATTCAACCCAACGGCGGAAACCTTCCAAAATTATGACGCCGGGGACGGTTTGCAGGAGAATGAGTTCAACATCTTCGCCTACGAAAAAAGCCGTACCGGAGAAATGTATTTTGGCGGCGTGCGGGGCTTCAACATTTTCCATCCCGCTGAAATCAAAAATTCGGATTATGCGCCGCCGGTGGCGCTGACTGATTTTCGCTTGTTCAACGAGCCGGTCTCGATTGGCGCTGAGGACTCCCCGCTGGGTCGATTGATCGAATATAGCGATACGTTGCTGCTTGGCTACCAAGATAACGTCATTTCCTTTGAATTTGCGGCCCTCGATTATCGCAATCCCGACAAAATCCGATACGCCTATAAACTGGAGGGGTTCGACAAAGAGTGGACCTATCGCACTGCGGACAATCGTTTCGTCACCTATACCAACCTGCCCGCCGACGACTATCTTTTTCGGGTGAAAGCGACCAACAGTGACGGCGTCTGGCAAGAGGAAGCGACCACGACTCTTAATCTGACAATCACCCCGCCGTGGTGGGGAACCGTCTGGTTCAGAGCCTTGAGCAGTGTGCTGGTGTTGGGCATCCTGGTCGGCGGGCTGCGCTGGCGGGTCAGCGCGGTCGAGAGCCAAAAGCGCCAACTGGAGGCGCGGGTGTCGCAACGAACGGAGCAACTCAAGCAGAGCAACGAACATCTGCTCACGGAAATTGTCGAGCGGGAACGGGCCGAAGCGGCCCTCCATCGCCAGAATGAATATCTGGCCGCCCTGCACAACACCACGTTGGGCATCATCGACCGCCTGGATGTGGAGGAGTTGCTGGAGACCATCATCGCTCAGGCGACCCAACTGATGGAAACATCCCACGGCGTCATCTATCTGGTTGAGCCGGATAAGCAAGCCATCCAAATCAGGGTCGGCCTGGGCATTTATGAGGCGGGTATCGGGATTAAATTCAAGCCGGGTGAGGGGGTATCGGGCAAGGTGTGGCAAACCGGGGAGACGCTCATTGTCGATGAGTATGCTAAATGGCCGGGCCGCTCGCCGCAAGTGCCGCAGGAGACCAATCACACCATTTTACAAATCCCGCTCAAATCCGGCAGCGACATCGTGGGGGTGTTGGGACTGTCCTACCCCGTCGAAGATCAGCATACGTTTGATGAGCAAGAGATCGAGTTGCTGACCCGCTTTGCCGAACTGGCCTCCATCGCCATCGACAATGCGCGTCTGTTCAGCAAGGAACATCAGCAGCGCCAAATCGCCGACGGGCTGCGCGAAGTTTCGACCGTGCTGAACGCCAGCCTCGACCGGGACACGGTTCTGGATAAAATTTTGGGGCAGATGAAGCAGGTCATCAATTATGACAGCGGGGCCATTTTTCTGCCGGATGGCGATGATCTGGTGCTATCGAACGGTGTGGGCGTCAAGGATGAATATCTAAACTACCGCGTTCCGCTGGCGAGCGATTACCCCGAAGCTGACGTCTTTCGGGAGCAGCAGCCAATGATTATCCCCGACGTGCGACAGGAGCCGCGCTGGGAACGGTGGGCTGATGATGATCCTATTCGGAGTTGGATGTGCGCCCCGCTGTTGATCGACCGGCAGGCCATCGGCATTTTGACCGCCGATAGCTTCGCCGTCAATGCCTATCAGGACACCGACGCGCAAATTCTGCAACTTTTTGCGAATCAGGCCACCATCGCCATTCGCAATGCTCAACTGTTTGAAGTTACGCAGCAAGCCAAAGAAGCCGCCGAAGCGGCCAACCGGGCCAAGAGCCTCTTCCTGGCCAATATGAGCCACGAACTCCGCACGCCGCTGAACGCCATCCTCGGCTTCACCCAACTGATGGAGCGTGATCCAGCCATCCTCGACTCCCACCGGGAGAATTTGGAGATCATTAGCCGCAGCGGCGAGCATTTACTGAGCCTCATCAACAGCGTGCTGGAAATGTCCAAGATCGAGGCGGGACGGGTGGTGGTCCAGAAGCAAAACTTCGACTTGTACCGTCTGTTGGATGATTTGGAGGATATGTTTTATCTGCGGGCCGGGGAGAAAGGGTTGCAGCTCATCTTTGACCGCGACCCGGACGTGCCGCGCTACATTCGTGGCGACGAGAGCAAGCTGCGGCAGGTCTTGATTAACCTCCTCAGCAACGCCGTCAAATTCACCGAGGAGGGTGGCGTTTCCCTGCAAGTGCAGAGCCGGGAGATAGCCGGGCAAGGCAACGGTCATACCCAAAACGGCCTGCGTTTGATCTTCGAGGTGGCGGATACCGGCGTCGGCATAGCCCCGGAGGAGATGGACAAGCTATTCGAGGCTTTCGTCCAGACCAGCAGCGGCGAAAAATCGCAGGAGGGAACCGGGCTGGGATTGCCGATTAGCCGCCAATTTGTGGAGTTGATGGGGGGCGACATCAGCGTCGAAAGCGACCTGGGCTGCTGTAGCTCGTTCCGCTTCGACATCGCGGTAGAGCAGGTTGATACGAGCAATCTCGACCTCAACGCCCCTCGCCCCCGCGTCGTCGGCCTGGCCCCGGATCAGCCCCACTACCGCATTTTGGTGGTTGAGGATAAATGGGCCAACCGCAAGCTGTTGGTCAAACTGCTGGAACCGCTCGGCTTCGAGGTCCGGGAGGCGACGCATGGCCGGGAAGGGCTAGAGATTTGGGAAGCGTGGAGTCCCCATCTCATCTGGATGGATTTGCGGATGCCGGTTATGAATGGCTATGAAGCGGCCCAGCGCATCAAAGCGACGACTAAAGGCCAGGCCACCGTCATCATCGCCCTGACCGCCAGCGCCTTCGAGGAGCAGCGGGCCGTGATCCTGTCGGCCGGCTGCGACGATTTCGTGCGTAAGCCTTTCCGGGACTCGGAGATTTTTGAGCGGATGGCCAAACATTTGGGGGTGAAATACATTTATGAGGAGCCGAAAGTCCCGGCCAGGGCCGGCCGCAGCAAGACGCTGACCGCCGAGGCTTTGGAGGCCCTGCCCGCTCAGTGGCGGGCCGAACTGCACCAGGCCGCCAACGGGGCGCAGACGAAAATTATTATGGACCTGCTCGAACAAATCGAAGCCGAACATCCCCCCGTCGCCCGGACGATTTCGGCCTGGGTCGATGAGTTTCGGTTCGACAAAATTGTGGAGATTACCGGGGATTAGGAGAGACGGATGAACGACACCCAAACCAACCTGTCAACCACGGCGACCAAAGCGGACATTCTCATCGTGGATGATACGCTGCCCAACTTGCGGCTGCTATCGACGATGCTGACGGAGAACGGCTACGAGGTGCGGGGCGTCCCAAACGGGACGATGGCCTTGACGGCGGTACGCTCGGTGCCGCCCGATTTGATTTTGCTGGACATCAATATGCCCAAGCTGGATGGCTACGAGGTTTGTCGCCAACTCAAAGCCGCGCCGGAAACGCGGGACATCCCCATTATTTTTATCAGCGCCCTGGATGAGGTCATCGACAAAGTCAAAGCCTTTTCTGTCGGCGGCGTGGATTATGTGACCAAGCCGTTCCAGATCGCCGAGATTTTGGTGCGGATCGAGAATCATCTAACCCTACGCCGGCTCCAAAACCAATTGCAACAAGCCAACGCCGACCTATCCACAACCAACGCTGAGTTGGAAAAGACGAATGAAGAACTCCGGGCCACCAACGCGGCTCTTAAGGCCAGCAATCAAGAGTTGGACGCCTTCGCCCGAACCGTGGCCCAAGATTTGAAAAACCCGCTGACGCTCATCACCGGCCAGGCTGACTACCTGAAAGATCGGCTGGCGCACGGCGAGTCGTTCGGCTCGGCCTGCCGCGACCTGCTCGATCAGATCGAGGCGGGCGGGCAGCGGAGCAGTCGAGTGATCGACTCGCTCCTGCTGTTGGCCTGGGTGCGGAAGGGCCAGGTTAACTACGAAGCGGTCGAGATGGGCGGGATCATCGAGCGGGCCAGAGAAAATTTGACGACGTTGATCCAGGAACGGGAGGCGACCCTCATTCTCGCGGAGCGATGGCCAACGGTCACCGGCTACGCCCCCTGGCTGGAAGAGGTCTGGACGCAATACATCAGCAACGGCGTGCAGTACGGCGGCCAGCCGCCCCGCCTGGAAATCGGAGCCACTCCCCAGGTAGATGGCTCGATCCGTTTCTGGGTACGGGACAACGGTCCCGGCCTGTCGCCGGAAGCGCAGGCTACGCTCTTTACCGAATTTTCCCAACTGGACGAGGCGGATGAGCGGCACGGCCTGGGCCTGGCGATTGTGCGCCGCATCATCGAGAAGTTGAACGGCACGGTTGGTGTCGAAAGCAAGGTGGGTGAGGGTAGCACCTTTTATTTCACCCTGCCCAGCGCCGGAGGTTGAGTATGACGTTCATCAAACCGGAACGGCTCAAGCCGGGAGACACCGTGGCTGTCATTTCCCCTGCCTGGGGCGGGCCGGCGACCTTTCCCCATATTTATGACAACGGTCTGATGGTTCTGCGTGAAGAATTTGGGCTAACCGTCAAAGAGTACCCCACCGCCAGAGCCGAAGCCGAAACATTGTACGCAAATCCGCAAATGAGAGCCGAGGATGTCAACCGGGCCTTTGCCGATCCTACAGTCAAGGCCATCATTGCCTCCATCGGCGGCGATGACTCGGTCAGGATTTTACCCTATCTGGACGCCGGGGTTATCAAAGCCAATCCCAAAATTTTGATGGGCTACTCCGACCCAACGACCCTGTTGACCTACGCCAACCGGCTCGGTTTGGTCACGTTCCACGGGCCGACGATTATGGCCGGTTTTTCACAGCTCCGAAGCTGGCCCCGCAGTTTCGCCGACCATCTACGGACAATGCTCTTCGATGCGCCGGACACTTACGCCTACCATCCCTACAAGGTTTGGTCAGAGGGGTTTCCCGATTGGTCCGACCCGGCCAATACCGGCAAAATCAATCCGCTCCGACCGAATGATGAAGGGTGGCAATGGCTCCAGGGGGACAGCGTTGCCACCGGGGCGCTGTTCGGGGGGTGCATCGACGTGCTGGAGTTTCTCAAGGGGACGGTTTACTGGCCGAAGCCGGGGTTTTGGCAGGATAAACTTCTCTTTTTGGAGATGTCTGAGGATAAACCCTCCCCGACCCACATCAAATATTTCCTGCGTAACTACGGGATGCAGGGCATCTTCGATAAAATCAGCGGCCTGCTCTTTGGCCGGCCCCGTGATTACCCGGCTGAGGAGAAAGCGCGTTTGACCGAGACTATCCTTTCCGTCGTCGCCACCGAGTTCGGGCGGCCCGACCTGCCGGTGGTCGCCACGATGGATTTTGGGCATACCGACCCGCAACTTATCCTACCGCTTGGCATCAGGGCTGAAGTCGATTGTCAAAACCGAACGTTCAGGCTCATCGAGAGCGCGTGTGAGAGGGACCGACGATGA
>CAZWZZ010000284.1:5084-7455 GCA_964638395.1 uncultured Caldilineaceae bacterium | reverse complement strand
CGGTTCACGTTACCATAACTGACAACCGATCTTGTTGATAAAGTCACCAGAAACAGGCAACCAGGAGTTTTATGGATTATTATGACGATCCGAAAAATGTCGCAGATTATTTTATGCTGACGCAGGATATTGATAGCCGGGAGGTGGTCGAGACGTTCAGGGAGTATCTCGACCCGGGGGCCACGGTCTTGGAACTGGGGATGGGACCGGGGAAAGATTTTGAACTGTTGAACCAATATTTCCGGGCAACCGGCTCCGATAGGTCGAAAATATTTTTGGAGCGATACCGGCAAAAGGATCAGCAAGCCGATTTGGTCCGGCTGGATGCGATCACGATGGAGACCGACCGTCGTTTCGACGCGATTTACTCCAACAAGGTGCTGCACCATTTGACCAAAGCGGAGCTGGAGCAGTCGCTCCGAGCCCAGTTGCGGGTTTTGAAGCCGGACGGTATTCTGTTCCACACTTTTTGGTACGGCCAAGACGAGGGGGAACTCCCCGGCTTGCGCTATGTCTACTACACCGAAGATTCATTTCGAGAGGTTCTCGACAACCGGGCAGAGATTATCACCGCCCAGACGTATGCCGAGATGGATAAGAAAGACTCGATCTATTTTGTGATCGGGAAGAATGGCCACCCCTCTTAATCCCCCCGAATCGGGGGGAAATTTGACGCCTCCCCCGTTGCGGCCCACCCCCCTCAATCCCCCCGAATCGGGGGGAAATTTGACGCCTCCCCCGTTGCGGGGGAGGTGGGGAGGGGGTCTAAGGTGGCGGCCTACAACCCCGGCCCGGCCAACTTGTCCAGCTTCTCCGAGGTTTCTCGCCAGGTGATCTTGGAGAGGCCCATCTTTTTCCGCAGATGATCCTCATCCATGCCGTCCCGGTAATCCCGTATCGCCGAGGTCCAGCGTAACATCTCGAAGGAGACCTGATCCTGAAACCCGGCTAATTCCGAGACATCGCTCAGGACATACTCCAAATTGCGGGGCGTACACTCGAACAGGTTCTCTTGCGGTTCGTACTGGTCGAGATATTCGTCCAGAACCGGCAGCAACTCCTTAGAAAACGCCAGTTTGCGCTCTTTGTGCTGCATGCGGGGGTTGCTATACCGAATCAAAACTGTCGGCTCCGGCCCGGAGCGGTCGATGTCCCGCAGGGCGATGCCCACACATTCCGATTTTTTGACGCCCATTTGCAGCAGCAGATGAATCAGCAGGTAGGGGCGCGGGTCCGGCTTGTCCCCCTGCAATTTTTGCTCGGCCGCATCCAAAAACTTTTCGACTTTGTCATCGGTCAAATATTGGGGCAGCGGGGTTTTGACTTTGGTGTGAATGATGGCCGCCGCCGGGTCGTGGACGATGACCTTGACGCTGGCCAGCCAGCTAAAAAAGCTCTTCAGGGTCGTCACCCGGCGGGCGTAAGATTTGGGGCTGCACGGCACGCCCCGGTAATGGAGCAGCCAGGTCAGAAAGTCGTTCAGATCCTTCGTGCCCAGCGTGCTAATCACCCGGCCCGGCCCGAAATATTTCTCCAACAGCCGCAGATCGCCGGCAAAGGCTTTGACCGTATGTTTGGAAAAGCCCTGGCGCAACATATGATCGTGGTAGCCGCTGGCGGCCGCGTTCAACGAGGAGTTGGAATCGAGCGATTTGATCTGCGTGACCGGTGGCCCGTATTGCCCCTTGGCCCCTTTCTGGGGAAAGAGTGACGGTTGTTGCTCTTTAGTAGCCATACTGCATCCCTTTCTGTCAACACTTACCCGTGTGATTGACATAAGCCATTATACCCATTTCCGGGGCTGTGTCAAGGTGCTATGCGAAATCAGAGATTCTGAGATTCTATTGAAATTCTAACAAAGTCGTGCTATACTATCGTTGCTTGGGGATGAAACGGCTTCGACAGGGAAGTGGAAGGTTGTGAATTGCGAGCCGAGCTGTTCTAACTCGTTAAACTGGGCAACACGATAAGTGCCGAAAAAGTACTTGCGAACGGTCAAAACAACTACCACGCCATGCCTCTGGCTGCGTAAGGTAGCTTGACCTTCATGACCTAAACAATTAGGTCACGTCTCTCTTTCGCTTGTCCTCGAGAGGGGAAGTGAGGCGACATATAAATCGAGGTGCCCTGGCGTGACGCCGATACGCGCCGGTTAAGACCTATCGGCTGATCCGGGTGAACTCCGGTGGCCGACGAAGCCCGGATGACAATCTGCGTGTCACCTACGCTCGTAGAGGTTTGCAGCCAGCTTTTCTGGACGCGGGTTCGACTCCCGCCATCTCCACTCAAACGCCCTCGCTCAATGCGAGGGCTATTTTTTTACCTTCCGCTCATCCGGCCGGACGGTATCCCAACGGCCACATTCCCCGAT
>CAZWZZ010000284.1:0-4984 GCA_964638395.1 uncultured Caldilineaceae bacterium | reverse complement strand
CTCCGGCTGGCCCGCCCTGGCCTCGTGAGGCTCATCCGCTTCAACCGGCTGGTAATATTTGCACTCCGCCTTTTTGGGACAGACCAGGAACTCCCGGCCCGCTTCCCGATAGCCTTCCGGCACGGTCACTCGGTAGAGGGGCAAGTTGTGGTGGGGGCAACGGGGGCTGGGCGGCTCGGTCGGCTCCTCATCAAAATAGGAGACCGGTTCAGGCGGCGGCGCGGCCAGGCGATCCAGATCAGGGACGATGCTGTGGATGGTTCCGCAACTACGACAGTAATAAAGAAAATAATCCCGGTCGATCCGAACCCTGGCCAACGTGCGTATGCCGAGGGCGTGGCAATGGCTACAACGAGGTTGTGTGGTCATTCGAGTCTCTCCTGTTCTGTTCAGCTTGTACTTTCCCTCTGCTGGGCGAGCCGGCCCCCGGCCCCACAGCCCCCTACGCCTCCACAATCTCCAGCGGCGGCAAGCCATTCACAATCTCCACCGTCTCCAAACTAACCGTAATCACCTAGCCGATGAGGCGGACGATATACCGCTCGTCGTCGAGGCTGTTCGGGTCGTTGACGATGCCGCTCCGTTTGTCCGTTTTGACCCGGTACTGGTCGATGATCGGCTGGCCGTCCTGATAGAGGATGGCCCGATCCGGGGCTTGAAAGAGGATGTTGTCCTGGGGATAGCCGACCTGGAACTTCTTTTTGATCTCGGTCGGCAGATCGTCGTCGGTATCTTTGGCCTCCCAGATACCGTGGACCAGCTTGAACTCATCCAGCAGCGCCCCATCCGCCTTCAGCGGGCGGCGCTCCGGGCGGGCGATGGGGTACTGCTCCACCAGCGTCCAGTTGACCCGCTTGCCGCAATAATCGAGCAGCCGGGCAAAGTGGGGCGCTACCGCCCCTTCGTGCAGAAAGCTGAGTTGCTGCTTCTGTTTGATTTCGCTGTAGTAGGTGCGAACCCCTTTGTGGGTCGCTTTTAGGTTCAGGTGGGGCATGGGTTGACCTCGTCAAGGATATGATCAGTAGACCGTAATCGCACCCTTCGATACAATCTCGTTCCTCGATTTACTCAGGATGCTGCGGTCTACTGATAATACGTTAGGTCAAGCGTGGGAGTCAAGTTGGGAGCATTTCAGTTTTGGGGCAGATTTTAGACCATCTGGAAGGCTGGAAGATTTGGAAGGGTTATCAGGCGTGTGACCAATCTTCCAGCCTTCCAACCTTCCATCGGGGTGGCTAAATCGTGGATGGCTATAATTCGCCCCAAAAGTGAAATACACCCTCAACGGGATGGGGACGCCGGAGCGTCCGGGGTGGTTCCAACCTCCGCGTTGGGGCCAGGTGTGGCCTCCCCCGCCCCACTCAACCAGGTCATTGCCTCATCATATTCACGAAAAACCCGAACGGTCAGGGACACTTCCTTAATCTCCGCAAATGTGCCAAAAATCCGTCCAATGCCGTAATCCACATCCCTTGAAATCACGATAGCCGTCTTTCTTCGACGGCTCTTTTTTGTAAATTCGACGACGCTTTCTACAACGATCCGGATATCGTTGTAAGATAGTTTAGAGACAGTGCCCTGCCTGACATCCCACAGAATGTCCAACGTTGGGCTATCCGTGTAGAAGGTTTTCAACGTGGTCATTAATTCTTGACAGGTGACCTCACCAATTACTGCGAAAATTGTGAGATTTTTGTCCACATATGTTCGATGAATAGACATTTTTCTCTGTCATACCCAGCCTGATTTTGTGCCTTCATAGGGATTCTTCGCTATCGTTCAGAATGACCCAAAACTTAATTTACGGGGTAATAACCCAGGCAGGTTCAATGTAAATTGTTGCCCTACTTCTTCACATCAAAAACGGTCGGGAAGTGGGCCGCGTCGATCTGGACCGAGGCGGCTTTGGTGCCGACCTCGCCCAATAGGTTGACATTTTTGGGATCATCCATCGCCGCCAGGCTGGACAGTTCTTCCGCGCTCATCGTCAAGCCCAGGTTGGACTGCATCCAGTCCGGCTCGAAGGCGACATCGTAACGCAGATAGGAGATCAACGGATTGCCGCCGCCTAACACATCATCTCGCAACGTGCCCACCTCGGTGTCGATCTGCCAGGCGGTCGGGCTGCGGGACATCCATTGCAGGATGGCCTGCAACAGCCAGTTGGCATCGGCCATAATCGACAAGATCGACTGGGCGGCCAGTTGCACGGCGGGCATCTCCAGCACCGCTTCGGGATCGAGGCGCAAATCTTCGTGGCCCGTGCCGGCCGAGACCAGCAGCAGTTGATCCTCGCCAAAGCCCCAGTTGAAGCCGTACCCCTCGGTGGTAGCCACGATCAAGGCTTGCAGGGCCGGGTTGTTGTAGGGGCTAACCCCGCCATCGACGAATGCCCCAAACATATCGCTGGCGATCTGAATCTTTTCCGGCTCGAAATAATGGGGCGCGGCGGTGCTGGCCCGGACGACGTTTTTCAGCAGATAATCTTTGTTGGGGATGGATGTACTGCCGGGCGTGGCCTCGAAATATTTACCCTTGGGGTTGTTGTGCATCAGCCAGGGACTCCCGGTATCGAGCCGCTTGGTGACGACCAGCAGGCCGGTGCGTAATTTGTCGCTGCCGAGGGTGGCCTCGCCATAATACTCATCCAGCGCCTTGAGCAGCGGCTCTTTGGGAAACTTGGCGCTAAAGACGCCCCGCCGGAAGAAGCTGGTCTTGAACACTTCGTCGGCCAGCGCCTGGTAAATCTCCTGCAATTTTTCGACCGAAAAGCCCAGAGCCAACCCGGCAGCGATGATCGAGCCGGTCGAGGTTCCGGCGATCAGGTCGAAATAGTCACACAGCCGAAAGTCGGGGTCGCCGCCGGCCCGCGCCCGCAAAATATCTTCGATTTTTTTGAGATAGCCCAGCGTCAACGCCCCCCGAATCCCGCCGCCATCCAGCGCCAGAATCCGTTTGGGTCCCGCTCCAAAGAGATGTTCCTGTAAAGTTTTGTAAGCCATTGATGCCCCCTGATAGTTAGCGTGTATTTCAGTTTGGGGTGGATGATGTCCGGCGCAGATTTTACCGTCCAATTGGAAGGCTGGAAGCGTGGAAGATTTGTCCTGCTTCCAACCGGCCTAAAATCTATCCCAAGCCTGAAATAATGCCTGAAATTAATGTTAGGAATGAGCCGTAAATAACTTGTGCATTTGAAATCGTCGTAATTGGTAATTAGTAATTAGAGATTGAATGACCAATTACTAATAACCAATTACCAAGCCGGACGGCACAAGTTGTTAAATTCTCGTTCCTTAGCTTAATGATCTTAAAACCAAGTTTGCACAGAAGCGAAGAATTGTCAAGCCTACTCGCCGCCGAAGACCAAGACGTAGGTATACCAGCCGCCCTCACTCTCAATGACGCCGACGCCGAAGCGGTCGTAGTTGGAATGAAGAATGTTCCAACGATGGACGCGGCTGTTCATAAACCAGTTCAGGGCGTATTGGGCGCTCTGCTCGTAGGGCTGGATGTTGCGCTGGATGTTTTCGCCGGTCCAGTTGATGGCCAACCCCTGCGCCACCAACCGGTCTTGCAGATTGGCCCCTTCGGGGGTGACGTGGCTAAAATAGCCCCGCGTGACCATGTCCTGGGCGTGGGCCTGGGCGGAGAGGGTCAACTGCTCGTCAACCGTGTAGGGTGGCAAGCCGTTATTCTGCCGCTGGGTGTTGACGCCAGCGATCATTCGTTGGGCCAGGGGGGCCAACTCCGGCGGCAGCGGCGCGGGCAGAGTGATCCGGGCCGGCAGGTCGGGCGGTGGCCCGGTCACGTTGGGGTTGGCCCGGGGCTGGGTCAGGGGAATCAACAAGGTTTGGCCGATAGCCAGCCGGGTCGGTTCCAGATCGGGGTTGGTGGCCAAAATATCCTCGACGGTGGAGCCGTACCGGGCCGCCACCGTCAGCAGCGTATCGCCGCCGAGAATCTCGTGGCGTACCGTGGGCACGCCCAAAATCGAGCCTTTGTCCGGCGGGATAATCAATGCCTGGCCGATTTGCAGCGAGCGGGGATCGACGACGTTGTTGGCGATCATAATCGCCTCGACCGACGTGTCATATTCCTCGGCGATGTTCAGCAGCAAGTCCCCCGCCTCGATGATGTGGGTCAACGGGGGCGGCGTCGGGCTGGGCGTGACCGTGGGCGTGCCGACCGGCGTCGGCGTGGCCGGGATGATAAGCTGCTGCCCAATCTGGAGCAGGGTCGTATCGCTGATGTCATTCGCGGCCAAAATATCAGCGACCCCCACGCCATACGTCTCGGCAATCGTCCCCAACAACTCGCCCTGTTCGATGGCGTGAATGAGGGGCCGGGGCGTTGGCGTGATTGTGGCCGTCTCCACGGGCCAGGCCGGTGGCGTCGTTTCCGTCGTTTCCGTCGTTTCAATGGAGACGGCAAAGGCCACCCCATCGAGCGTAGCCGTCGGCGCGACAGAACCGCTAGAATCAACAGATTGTTCGATAACCGTGGGGGGGAGCGTGGGCGTGGCCAGGGCTTCCCGCCCCTCAGAGGGGGACAGCATCCAGCTCCACAGCAGCAGCGCCCCGCCGACGACCAGGCCAAAGACAATGGCCCGTTGGGTATGGGGATAGTGGGTTTCGTTCACAGAATCACCGTCAAGATAGAGTTCAAAAAACGGGGTGTAGTGTAGCATACTCTGCGGGGACTGACAATTGGGACGGTGGCTGTGCAGCAGTTCCAAATTCAAAGCTAAACCTGTCAGGTTTTTGACACAGGCAGCGGCGGGAGTGGGCCGCTCTGGGACGCCGGAGCGTCCCGGCTACATTCCGAACGAGGAAAACCTGGCAGGTCTGACTATAGGCCGGGCGCTTCCGGGCAGGTGACCGTTGCGGCCAAATGTGGCCTTGTAGCGGCCTCTTGACCGCCAGCCAGGGACTGCGGGCCACCAGCCCACCCCCGGCCTGGCAAGGCCCGCCCAGCCGCACTCCCC
>CAZWZZ010000283.1:3267-7488 GCA_964638395.1 uncultured Caldilineaceae bacterium | reverse complement strand
GGGTGATAAACCAGGTGATGAGGGCCACAGCAGCGCCGGTGAGCGTGATGAGGGTCAGCCAGAAATGGTGGGGCGTGCCAAATTGGCGGGCCAGGAAGTCGAGGGTGTCGGCCCAGGTGAAGTAAAAAGTGGTTTGGTAGGCGATGGTGCTGCTGAAAAGATCGGCCAGCAGATTGCCGTCGGACGCCGCCGGGTCGAGCGGCTCGATGCCGAGGGGTTGGCCCAGGCGTTTGACCAGGAGGGCCAGGCCGATGATGGCGACCAGGGTTGCGCCCTGGAGGAGTAAGACGGATAGCCCCCCTCGCCCCCCAAAGGCGTATACCTCAACATAAGGGCTAACATCAGCCCCCCTAGCCCCCCGGAGGGGGGAATCGGCGCGGTTTCTCCCCCCTCTGGGGGGCTGGGGGGGCTTAAGTTGACGTATATGCCCCCCAAAGGGGGGGATTTCTATTTTTTCTCCTCCCCCTAGCAGGGGGAGGCTGGGAGGGGGTAGAATCGTCGTTGATCCCGAAAGGCCGGTTGCCCAAGACAGCCAGCCCACAACCAGCATAGCCACGATCAGCGGCGGAATGAGCATCAACGCACCGAATTGAGTCAAGAGAGCGGCGGCCAGGCTTAACAAGGCCAGCCAGCGATATTTGGCCGGCGCGGGTTGGATGGTGCCCCGGTAGGCCCAATAGACAGTCAACAGCAACAGCAGCGTGGCCAGGGCATACATCCGCGCTCGACCGCCCCAGACCATCCCTTCGGGGCTAAAGGCGAACAGCCCGGCGGCGAGGAGGGGGATGGGGGATTGGTAATCAGAGATTGGGAGATTGGGAGATTGGGAGATTGGGGATGAAGGCGTTGGCTGGAAGCAGCGGCGGGCGATGGCGTAGATGAGGGGGATGGTGGCGGTGCTGAGGAGGAGGCTGGGCCAACGGGCGAGCATCAGCCCCCAGTGAGCAGCCTGCCAATCGGCGACGGGCGTGTTGATGAAGAGGGCGGTGAAGGGGGCGATCAAGTAGGTGGAGAGTAGGCCGTGTTCGTAGAAAAGACCGGACGGGAGTAGCGGCCAACCGTGGCGCAGGATTTGGCGGGCGGCCAGGACGGTGGTGTATTCATCAAAAAAAGGGTGACTGGTGGTCAAATAGTGCAGACGAAGGGCAAAGCCGCCGAGGGTTAGGAGTAGAAGGGCGATTTTTTGTGAGTGCATAAATCAAGCAGGCATGATTTGGATGAGCATCATACCCGGATTGTACGAATAACGGGGATAAGCACAAATAAAATCCGTGACGATTTGATCGGAAATTGAGGTATACCTCATTTTGGTGATCCCAATCCCCTCATATGGTCGATGTGTTGGCCGGTCGATGATGGTATTATAAGGGTGTCTTTAGATCAACCGCCGGGAGGTGGCATTATGAATGGTTATATGACTGCCTTTACGAATAGCGCTTTACCATCCTTACAAACTCGAAACAGCAGCCCGCTCCCGGTAGGAGTCCGGCCCAGTGGTAGCCAGATTACCCCGGATGTGTTGGCAGCCGTGATCGACTCCCATCCCGATTATCTTCTACTGGGCAGCAGCCTGGCCGATGAAGAGGTACGTTACATTTTGGCCCAGGTCCGGGGCCGGTCTCCCCAGACATGCTGCATTCGGGTCTCCAATCTGGATGTCGATATGAGCGAAGTGTGTCCGGCATTGAACCGGTTGCTGAGAGATGATGAATTTTTGTTGCGAGGTGTCGTTGATTGTCATCAATTGTAAGCCACATATTTTCTAAATTACAGGCCGTTAAGGAGTAGATTGTGTACCATTTCGTCCAGAAACCAGATCCCCAACCAGATACCTACTATGCCGACGATCCCGTATACACCCCCCAATGGATCACAAACAAGATCGAAGAAGTTGAAGCCTTACAGTTGCTCCTTGGTGTGAAAACACACGAGTTGAATGAGTCGATGACGGTCATTTTGGGCGTAAGCGACTTCCTGCTCTCACGAGATATACCGGTGGATTTGTCGGCGGATTTGCAGGTCATTACCCATCAAATCAAATACATGAACGAAGTCATCAAGCGCCTCGATCACCTGACTGAATACAAACTCCGATCCGACATCGATGGAACGCGGGGTTAGGAGCCACGACTCGTGATACCAGACATCGACCTGATTGACGACTACACCTTCGACCAGGAAAGCCTTTTCTACCTGACAACGAAACAGACTCTCACCCACATCCAGGCCCTGGCCGATGTCGTCTACCCGAACCAGAAACAGCCACCTTCGCCCGGACATCCAGCCCAACCGATCCTGGCCCCCGTTATTCATGACCTGCATAATCCGCTGACTATTCTTTTACAAGCGATTGAAATTTTGGAAAACCCGCTGTTTGGCTCCCTCTCCGAGGAGCAGTTGAACATTACGGCCATTATGCAGCGCCAGGTGGCGACGCTCCTGCAAACGTTAGAGTCTTTGATCCAAACGGAGGCGCTGCTAGGCCAAATCGGGGCAGTTGAACCGAGGTTGGTCAACCTGGACAACATTTTCGATGAGGTGTTCGCCTGGGCCGACGCCGAGGCTGCGGGACGGCAGATTATGCTGAATCTGGATATGCTGACCCTGTTGCCGGCCTGCCTGGTTGATACCAAATACCTCAAAGTAGCTTTAACCCAGATATTGACGTATGCCATTCAGGTCACTCGTCCCGGCGGCGAGATCAAGATCATCAGCGGGTTTGATGAGCGCCAGTTGACGCTGATGGTGACCAGCCACGATATTGATCTTGAGGCAGAACAGATCAATCATCTTTGGGAAATGGCCAACGCGGGAACCACGCCGGGGAACCTGACCCAAACCGGCTTAGGCTTTACCCTGGCGCGTTATATAATCGAGGCCCACGGCGGCACGCTCGACATCAATACCACCTTCGACCAGAACCGCGACATCCTAATCACGCTCCCGCTTGAAGACGCCAAAAACCACCAGACGCCCGCCTATGACCGCCCTCCCCTGTCTCGATTAGATATAACCTAATTTCTCCTTACTTAACTTACCCCCCTCCTCCCTCTTTCCGAGGCTAAGAGGTTACACTAACCTCTTAGCCTCAAAACTTTAACAAAACCAGTCACCGATCCGAACCACTCTCCTCTACCAAAGGCGATGTCAACGGCGACATCGCCTTTTTTTGTCTTGCGTTGTCTTGCGGTTGCTCTGCACAACATCGTGGTTAGCGCGGAGCCAGTCCGTGACTGGCGTTTCCGGCCCAGAATCGCCAAGTCACGGACTTGGCTCCGCTGAAAAAGCGGCTTTTTGTCCTGTCCACGCTCAAGTGCAAAGCAACCTGTCTCACGGCTCAAACCCTCAACCCACGCACGGCGGCAAATGTTCGCTTGATTACTTCCGACACATCACCCTGGCCATCCAGCTCGATGAGCAGGCCGGCCTCGCGGTAATAGTTGAGCAACGGCCCAGTCTGAGCATGAAAGGTTTTGAGGCGATTGCGGATGGTTTCAGGTTTATCATCATCCCGCTGGTAAAGATATTCGCCTTCACATTTGTCGTAGGGGCAGCTTTCGAACGGGTTGAAAACTTTGTGAAAAGAGGCTTGACATTCGCGGCAGATCAACCGCCCGGAGAGCCGGCGCGTAATCTCGTCTTCAGAGACTTTGATGTACAGCACGCCATCTAGCGTTCTTTTCAGATGCCGCATAATCTCGGTCAGGGCTTCAGCCTGGGCTAATGTTCGTGGAAAGCCGTCCAGGATGAACCCCTGCTCCGTATCGGGCCGGGCCAATCGTTCCTCGACCATCGCTTCGGTGACGTCATCCGGCACCAACTCACCGCGATCCATATAGGATTTGGCCAATTGTCCCAGCTCCGTCTTCTTCTTGAGATTTTCCCGAAACAGGTCGCCGGTCGAAATGTGCCGTAAATTAAACTCCGACTTGAGTTGTTCGGCCTGCGTCCCCTTGCCCGATCCCGGCCCCCCAAACAGAACGATGTTCAACCCGCCCGTCGCCTCGGCTAGCGTGCGGGCCGGTTTCTCTTTGAGGGCCGAGATTTGGGCCAGACGCTCCGATGTTAATTCGGGGATGGTTTGCTCTCTGATCCGGTGGGCTGCTTCCATAACCGCGGCCGCGTTAGCGGTGGCGTTGTGATCGGTGATGGCGATCATATCTAGTCCTTTGAGGCGCGCTGCATCTACAATGAGCGGGGGGATCATCTCCACCTCTGCAC
>CAZWZZ010000283.1:0-3257 GCA_964638395.1 uncultured Caldilineaceae bacterium | reverse complement strand
CTTCTACGTCGGGGATAGTTTGTTCGGCATCGACGACGATGAGACGTTGGCTCTGGTGGTAATAATCGACCAGTGGTTTTGTCACCCGGTTGAAGGTTCTGAGACGAACGTTAATTACTTCCGGGATGTCATCAGGTCGGCGGTATAGCTCACTGCCACACACATCACACACCCCTTCTTCAACAGGAGGCTGTAGGGTCAAATGGTACGGTGTCTGGCAGTTGCGGCAAATAACCCGCCCGGCCAGCCGCTCGATAATTGTCTCTGCGGACACATCCAGATAAATTACCCCATCCAGACGCCGTTTCCTGTCCGCCAGGAACGCATCCAGAAATTGGGCTTGATAGATCGTCCGTGGAAAGCCATCAAACAACACATCCTTTTCGGACGGCGCGTGCCACAACCACTCCTCGACCATCGCATCGACCACCTCATCCGGAACCAATTCCCCCCGGTCGATGTAACGCCTGGCCAACAAGCCGACCGCTTTTCGTTCCTCTATATTCTTCCGAAAGAGATCGCCTGTCACCAAATGCAGCAGGTCGAACGTTTCAACAAGTTTCCGGGCGTGGGTCCCTTTCCCCACGCCGGACGGGCCGATTAGGGCGATATTCATTGCGTACTCCTTTTATAGAAAGGGCTTATGTTTTTTCAAGAAAATAATTATTCAACTTTGACCAATTCAAATCTTTGGGACCGCATGACTCTGTCCGACCCGGTGCCAAAGCGTCTCCTCATGCTCAATCGGCGGCACGCTGTCGACGGTGGTGTCAGGACCGTAGATTTCCGGGACAAAGGTTTGCTCACTAACCGGCGGGCGAACATAGCCCACGTTCTTTTGGCGGGTGGGAAGTTGAATGGGTTCGGGGGTTAAATCTTCATAGGGGATGAGGCTGAGGAGGTGGCGAATGACGTTCAGGCGAGCATGCTTTTTGACATCGGCATTGACTACATACCAGGGGGCCTGCTTGATGTCGGTATGCTCCATCATCCGGTCTTTGGCCTTGGAATAATCGACCCAGCGCGTGCGGGCCTCCAGATCCATCGGGCTTAATTTCCAACGCTTGGCCGGGTCGTGGATGCGGGCCTGGAACCGGCGTTCCTGCTCGGCATCGCTGACCGATAGATAATATTTGATGAGGATGATTCCGGAGCGGACCAACATGCGCTCGAATTGGGGACAGGAGCGCATAAATTCGCGGTATTGCTGTTCGGTACAGAAGCCCATGACCCGCTCGACCAGGGCCCGGTTGTACCAACTGCGGTCGAAGAGGACCATTTCGCCCCCGGCCGGCAGCCGGGCCACGTACCGCTGAAAATACCACTGCGTTTTCTCTCTCTCGGTCGGCGTACCCAGCGCCTCGACCCGCACCACACGGGGGTTCAGCTTTTCGGTGATGCGCTTGATCGTGCCGCCCTTCCCAGCCGTGTCCCGTCCTTCAAAAACAACCACGACCCGCAAGCCTTTGTGCTTGATCCACTCTTGGAGTTTGACCAACTCCTCTTGAAGCCGGGCCAGTTCAGCTTCATAAACCTTGTTGCGTATCTTGGTCCGCTTTTTCTTTTTCTTCTTTGTTTCACTCTTTGGCTGATCCTGGCCGTTCGTAGCGACAGCAACTTTTTCTGCGGCTTTCGCTTTGACGTCTTTTCCTTTGTCTTTTTCATCCTTTTTCTTTGGCATAATAATTTCTCCTCGTTGAGAATTAGAGGGTATTTCCCCTTTTTTGGAATATGAGTTACGCAGTTGAGCGACAAACACATCTTGAGTAGGCGGTCGCCGTATCGAAGGTTGGGTGAGCGATGGACATTCGTTGCTTTCCCAATTCGTTGTCGTGCGTCCTGGCCTTCCGAGAAATCTACTGGACCTGCTCTACCAACAATTGTAATGATTTGGCGTCCAGATCAGTTACCACAAACACCTCCTGCACACTGCCTTGACAGCGAACCTGTACTTTGTGTCCTCCGGTCACCGGCACGGTTACCCGGAAGGTGAGCGGCGTGGACCGCCCTCTGACGCGGGCCAGACGACCGGGCGTCACCGTCTTGATGCCCGGTTGCTCGACCAGCCGCTCCAACACCGGGATCAACCCCGGCAAATGGGTCGAATGATTTAAGACCAGACGGCCTGAATTATCCGTTTGATTGCTTGATTGGCTCATAAGTCGCTACGTTAAATGTTACGTTTCTCTATTAAACAGACTCACGCCCATTTGTCAAATTTTCCGACTCCACAAAACACAGTGGGCGATTTTTTAATTATCACCACCCACGCTAAAATACCGGCTTTAGTTTGTAACGAAAGAGAGACACCCTGACCGTGACTGAGACGCCGAGAGCCAGCCTGTGGGCCTGGCTCATCGCCGCCCTCTTTATTATAATCGGGCTGGGCTACGACAGCCTGACCCCCATCTTCGAGCAGTCGGACGAGACGCTCCATTACCCTTACGTCAAACAGTTGGCCGACGGCCACGGCTTGCCCCTGGCCATACCCGGCCAACTGTGGAACCAGGAAGGCACGCAACACCCCCTCTACTACGCCATTGTCGCCGCTACCACCTTTTGGATCGACAGCGACAACCTACCCGATTTTCTCCAACGCAACCCCCACTGGCGCTTCACCGAGGTGCGGGCGCTGCTCAACGACAACCAGAATCTCGTTCTCCACGGCCCGCAAGATGCCTTTCCCTACCGTCGGGCAGCCCTGGCCATTCACATAGGCCGCTGGTGGAGCCTGCTCTTCGGCCTGCTCACGGTTTTAGGCACGTTTTGGCTGGCCCGCTACCTCTTCCCCGACAACCTGCCCCTGGTCTTGACGGCCACGGCCCTGACCGCCTTCAATCCCCAATTCCTGCGTGTCTCGGCCACCGTCAGCAATGACAGCCTCTCCGCCGCCCTGACCACGTTGACGGTGTTGGTCGCTCTCAAAGTAACCGATCCCTCTTACACGCAGGGGAGCCGGGGAGTCGAGGCACAGGGAAGCAATTCAATCTTTTCGCCGCTGCGCCGCCGCGCCGCTGCCCCCCTGCTCCTCGGCCTGCTCTGCGGCCTGGCCCTGCTGACCAAGTTGAGCAGTATCACCGCCATTCTCGTCGTTGGCCTGATCCTCCTGGGGCGTCTCTTTGTCTTCAGCGAGCTGCATGACCGCCCGCTGGGCACGCTGCTGCGCTGGTCGGTCCTCATCGGCCTGGTCATCGCCCTGCTGACCGGCTGGTGGTTCTGGCGCAACTATCTGCTGTACGGCGAATGGCTGGCCACGG
>CAZWZZ010000282.1:1977-7498 GCA_964638395.1 uncultured Caldilineaceae bacterium | reverse complement strand
AGCTCCAAGCGCCGGATGTTTTCGAGACCAACATTTTTGGCCAGCACCGCAACGGCCTGCTCGACAATCACGCCTGGAATTTGCAACGGCTGGCCCGGACGATTCGAGATCGGGGCCGGCAAGATCGGGTTATGCTGATAATGCGCCTGGATGGGCCGGATAGTGGGGCCAATGTCGATATTTTCAACGGGAGCAGCGTGCAAAAGTATGAGTTGGCCATCGCCAAATTCATTCGGTATCTGGAGACGGTGCTGCCGGATGTGCCCTTCAAGCTGGTCTTAGGCAATGAACCGGACCTCTTTGAAGAACGCCCCTGGAGCGACCCCCAGATCGATCCCCGTACCTTTGCCATCGGCCACTTCGCCCCGGCGATGGGCGCTTTTATGAAACGGCTGGCCCTGGCTCGGCCCGACGTCACTTTTGTGGCTCCGGCCCTCTCCAAAAATCTCAAGGATGACCAACTGGCCTACTACACCGCTTTCTTTGGGCAAGTCAGACCCGACAATCTCATTCCGGCCCTGCACGGCTATGGGGACTATATTTCAACGGTGGTCAATGGGCAGCGACCGATTGAGGGCCAGATCAATGCCCTCCGTAATCAGGGCAACTTTCACTATATTGCCGGGACCGAACTTGGCTCGAACAATCCCTTTGGGGATGGCGAATTTCTCAGCGACGACGCTCGTCTGAGCGACGTGGTGTTGTGGCTGCTGCTGAGTGTCTACCATCAAGCTACGCCGGGACAGGACAACCAATGGAGTTTCCGCATCAACCCGGACAACCCCGATGACCCCCACGCGATTCAGCTTTCCCACGTCGCCAACCGCAGCGAGCAGCGTATTCTACGGAACATTCGAGAACGGGGGGGCGGGGAGATCCAGCTCGTCCGTAATCACATCGGCCAGCGGCCGGCCTACGCCGTCGAGTATCTCAGCCACAATACCCCGGCGACGATGGGGCCTGGGGATACCAGAACGGTCCTGATTTCCCTCCGCAACGCCAGTTACCGCACCTGGCCGGCCGGGGGGAGCAACCCGGTGCGGCTGGGCTACCATTGGTTCACCCAGGCCGGCCAGGCCGTTCCGGCGGAGCAGTGGGCCGATTTCCGCACGCCGCTACCGCGTGATCTGTTGCCCGGCGAGGCCATCACCCTCTCGGCCAAAGTGGGAGCGCCCCGGCCGGCCGGTTCTTACGAAGTCCGTTGGGATATGGTCGAGGAGGGGATCACCTGGTTCGGCTGGCAGGGGATACCAACGCTGGATGTGGCCGTTGCGGTGGGAGACGGAACGCCGCCGCCCCCATCGTTGAGCGTCCGCTCCAGCCACAACAATGTGCAGTCGGGGGCTGATAATCTGCGGCAGGCTATCGACAACAACCTGGCCACCCGCTGGAGCAGCCGCACACCGCAGCAACCGGGGATGTGGTTCGAGATCGACCTGGGCCAGGTGCAGCCGGTCAGCGGCCTGACGCTCGACAGTGCCAACTCGCCCCAAGATTACCCTCGGGGCTACATCGTGCGCCTCTCCACCGACCGCAGCCAGTGGGTCGAAGTGGCCCGCGCTGCCCAAAACGAGGCCCCGCTGGATGTCACGTTCAGCCTCCAACAGGCTCGCTATCTGCGCGTCGAACAGACCGGTCGATCTGACCGCTGGTGGTGGTCGATCCACGAGGTCAGGGTTCGGGAGGAACCGGGGCTTTCCGTCCGCTCCAGCCACAACAATGTGCAGTCGGGGGCTGATAATCTGCGGCAGGCCATTGACAACAACCTGGCCACCCGCTGGAGCAGCCGTGCGCCTCAACAACCGGGTATGTGGTTCGAGATCGACCTGGGCCAGGTGCAGCCGGTCAGTGGCTTAACGCTCGACAGCGCCAACTCGCCCCAAGATTACCCCCGAGGCTACATCGTTCGCCTCTCCACCGACCGCAACCAGTGGGACGAAGTGGCCCGCGCTGCTCAGAATGAGACCCCGCTGGATGTCACCTTCAGCCCCCAACAGGCTCGCTACCTGCGCGTCGAGCAGACCGGCAGCTCTGACCGCTGGTGGTGGTCGATCCACGAGGTCAGGGTGACATAAAAAAAGAGCCGCTGCTAACGGCTCCCATTTGACTAAATGAACCCCCAACTACTGCTCGTGGAAGACCAGGGCTGAAATGCCAATGAGCAAGGTATCCCCATCATTGATTTGGACAGGCCCGTCGATCCGTACATCATTAATCATCACCCCATTCAAGCTGCCACGATCCTCGACAACGAATTGGTCCTCTTTGTTCGTAATCAAGGCATGGCGACGGGAAATTTCCTTGTCCTTGGAGAGGGTGATGACATTGTCGCTCGACCGGCCCAGCGTGGTGACGCCACTTTGTAGGTCGAATGTTTCCCCGCTGTGGGGGCCGGTGGTACATTCCAGATAAGCGGCGACGATGGGCTGATCGACTAATGTCGCGTCATCACCGACACTCATGGTATCTTCATCCTCATCCTCGATGAAGACCGTTGAGTCATCATCTTCTTCCTCTTCGGCAATAAAGACAGTGACATCGTCATCGTCGGCCTCGAGCAACATTGTGGCGTCATCATCGTCGTCAGAGGTCAAAAGGACGGTGACATCCTCATCTTCTTCGGCCGGGGCGGTGGGGGCCAGCGTGGGGATGGCCTCTTCCGTTGTTTCGGCTGGCCGTCTCGCCGAGTCCTGGGCAAAACCGGCTACAGAGTCATCCTGGGCAATGGGTTGACCGGTCTGACCTTTGACATATCGAATCTGGGTGCGGGGGATCATCAACGGTTCATCGTTGACTCTCACAAATATGTTAAACCGATCCTGTGTGACAAATTCTCCCCGCAAACTCTTGCCATCCACAAATTGAATCGTGATCGTCCCTTTTAGGGCGAACAGGGGTAATCCTTGAATGTACTTATTATTCACCTTGGACATTGTGTCCTCCTCGTTAGGGCGCTATAAAATGGAGAGCGAAGCAAGGTTCGGCCGGTTACTCTCCATAATATCTATTGTATGGCAGCTTGCGCTTTGGGTCAAGGTAAAGGGGATTTTGGTGGCAATTCTCTTTTTGAGGAGACCACAATCAGATGCTCCGAGCCGGTTTGTAACCGACGACGTGGGTTTACAGGGCTTTTCCGCCGTGGTCTACTGATTTTCCGATATCCGTCCCGACATTATGCGGCTCATTCCTTCACTCGAATCGTTTGCAAAAACAGTGTGTCGTCGCCTGAGCCTGCAACAGACAACCGCCGGCCGGTCGAAAAATCATACATACCCACCACAATCTCATATTGTCCCACTGCCAGTTGATCTAAAGGCACACTGATTTGATCCTCGATGATCTCTCCGGTATCCCACAGACTCGTGGGGTAGGCCCCATTCGCCGGAGGGGTGTCTTTTTGAGCCACCGTTTCGCCGACCATATCCCGAATATGGACGAAAATCGTGTAATCGGTATCCATCGTATCTAATGTTTGCCAATAAAATGTCAAATCCAGGACTGTCACATTAGACAATTTACCGGCTGAAATCCACTGATTTCCCTGAGTTAGATCGACGCCAAGCAGCTCAATCTTGTCACCCAGCGTTACCTCCACCGGTATTTGAGGCGCTGCGTCCTGCACTGTCACGCCCGCCGGCGGCCCTCCCACCTTAACCGGCCCAATGGTAACCGCCGTTTCAGCCATGGGCTGTCCCGTCGCCGGATCAACAATCGGTAGTGACTCAGCCTCACCATCCACCTGCCGATACCAGCCAACATTCAAATAATAAACGCCATCCGGCGCATCCGCTTCAACCGGCACGGCAAAACCATCGCTGATGATTTCGCCCGGTGCCCAGAGCAGGGTGCTGTAATTTTCTTTGGCCAGCCGGTCGTAGCCCCCCCAGGCAAGCCCTTGGTTATCCACGAGACGGGTAAAAATGACAAACTCCTCGCCGAGCCACTGGAGTCCCTGCCAATGGAGCGTAATCGGCAAGCCGTCACCGGCATCCACCCGGCGGGAGGGTAAATTATAGCCTAAGAGCTTGATTTTGCCCTCAAAATTCACATCGGTCGGCTGCCAAATCTCCGGCAGGGTGAAGGTACGGCCATTGTCGGCCACCCGGAACAGCGGGTCCCAACTCTCCTGACCGGCGATCACGTAATCGCCGGGGGGCCAATCGGGAGCGATGATGAAATTGGCCCAGGTGGGGCCGGTGGTGAGGGGAGAGCGGGGTTGGTTGTCGGGCCCGAGGAGGCGGAGATTGGAGATTGGAGATTGGGCGATTGGGCGATTGGGAGATTGGAGGTTGGAGATTGTGAGGTGGACGGTTTCGCGCTCTTGGAATAAGGGCGGGGGCGCGGCAGGGTGGCCCTCGCGCCACAGGATCAGGTCGGTTTTTGCGGGAGAGGTGGGTTGGGTCAAGGTATAGGCGGCAAGAGTCTGCCAGGGCATTACTTCGCCGAACTGTCCTAAAAGCCGCCAGCGGATGTCATACTCGCCGACCGGAACACCGGTCAGCGGCAGCCAGCCCTCATCGCGGATGATGTCGCCCGGCTCCCAGGCGCGGGTCGGGTAGCGGGCCTGGGTTTGATAGGCTCGCCAACTCGACCAGGGTTGACCTTGCTCATCAACCAGAGCCAATTCCAGTTGGTAATCCTCCGGCGCGAACGACTCGCCGCCGCGCCAGATGAAGGTTACTTTGAGGGCATCAATTTTTTGCTCGACACGATGTCCCAACAACGTCGCGCCGCCGTCGAGGGTCACATCCCGTGAGGAATCAACCGGTTCGGCCAGGACCGTAGTTTGCACCGGCAGCAGCGCCGGATAGGTATGTCTCATAAAAATCAGTTGGCTCAGAGCGCCGAGGAGCAACAGGGCCGGTAAAACGTAAAGTGTAAAACGTAAAACGTGAGGCGTAAGGCGCTTTGTTAGTTGACTGCTGACGACTGACAACTGGCCACTGACAACGAACAATCCCCAGACCAACAAGACCGCTACCGCCGGCCCGGCCAAAAAGAGAATGTGCCGGCCTTGCACCGCTTCGAGCGCATCGCGGGCACCGAAGAGACGAATGAGCATGAAGGGGGTGGGCAGGAGGCAGTAGAGGATGAGGAAGAGAAGGATGGGGCGGGGGGAGATTGGGAGGTGGGGGGATGGAGGGATTGGGGGATTGGGAGATGGAGAGATGGGGAGATTGGGAGATGGGGAGATTGAGGGATTGGGAGATGGAGAGATTGGGGATTTGGTTTGCCAGGCCAGGATTAGACCGATGGCTGCCAGGATGGTGATGATGGTCATCGTTAGGATGAACCAAGTGAGCGGATAGGACCGGACAATTGGGTTGCCCCAAAAGGTGAGGGGGAGTTCGGTGATAATTTGCCAGGCGGTGTAGCTCTGTTTGTCGATATGGGCCGGGGCCGGCGCCTGACCGCCGCTCAACCAGGCGAAGATGGCCTCGACGGTGCGGTCGCTGCCGTCGCCCCGAATGAGGGGGGCCAGCGTGCCCAAGAGCGGGCCGTAGGTGTCGATTTCGTTGAA
>CAZWZZ010000282.1:0-1877 GCA_964638395.1 uncultured Caldilineaceae bacterium | reverse complement strand
GCTTCGGTACAGCGCCAAACCGACGACAACGATCACCAGCGGCGCGGCCAGATATTTGGTCACCAGGGCTAACCCGGCTAATGCGCCTAAGCCCCAGAAGTGCCAGCGAGACTCATAGCCTTTGACTACACGAATGGATAGCCATAAAAAGAGGGAAGAGAGCAACAGCGTCAGGCTGTCATAGTTGAAAAGCATGCCGGTGAAGAGAAAGCGGGGATTGAAGGCGAGAATGGCGACGGTGAGGAGGGGGAGGGTGGTTGGAAGGTTAGAAGATTGGAAGATTGGAAGATGGAAGATGGGGATTGGGGGATTGGGAGATTGGGAGATTGGGGGGTGCGTCTCCTGCTTATCTGCCCCTCCGCCCTTCGATACGCTGGCGCTACTCAGGACGCGGCTTGCTTCTTCGCCCTTCGATAGGCTGGCGCTACTCAGGACGGGGCTTGCTTCTTCGCCCTTCTGCTTCTCCGCTCCTCCGCCCTTCGATAGGCTGGCGCTACTCAGGACGGGGCTTGCACCTCTGCTGCCTGAGAAAACTTCCAGGGCGATGAAATAGGTGACGACCAATGTAACAGTCGAGAAGGCGATGGAGAGAAACCGGCCCAGATGCCAGACCAGAATCTCCTGCTGCCAGGGGAAACGCTCATCCTCGGTGTGGAGAATGGCCTCCGGTCCCTGCGCCGGAAAGAGTTGGCGGCGAATGGCGTCGGCTCGAAACTTGAACGTCGGCGGGCCATCCGTCTCGATCCAGCCGGTCAAGGCAGCGGCGAAAAGATGATAGAGGGGCGGCCAATCCGATTTGTAACCGGCGGCTTCCCGTTCGGCGACGGAGCGGGGCAGCCGTCCATTGTCGGCGATAAATTCAGCGTACCAGTAATGCGCCCATTCATCCGCGCCCCGGCCAATCGGCACAATGATGCTGTAAGCCGTGGCTAAAATTACATAGAGCGTGACCAGGAGGAGTAGTTTTCGATGGGCAATTACGTTTAGCGGCATGCTTTGCAACTTAAGATAGAGGACGATTTATAGAAATGTTGGCAGGGGTGGAGACACTGCTCAATTCGCTTTGAACGCTTGCAAACGAGCGAGTTCGGTTTCCGAGAGCGGGGGGGGCGGGGGCGGTTGGGAGTAATCAATCGCATAATCAAAACCGGCATTGTCATACACGGTGGTGATGGCCTGGTTCAGGTCGAGCGGCACATCCGGGTCGGGATCGAGCAGTGGCACGGGTAAAATCGGCAGCGGTTCTCCAACAGCCATCGGCCAAATTTCGACTTTTGGGCGGGTATGGCCCCGGCTCAACGTAGCAAAGTAGGGCGCAGCAGGCAAATTCTGGCCTAAAATGATGCGGGGACCGGCTCGAAACAGATCAAGCTCTAGCCAATGGGCCGGTGAATTCAGAACACGGTTTCGTTTCCGAATATATTGCTGATAGGCCTGACTGTTTCGCACTTTATTGGCCGGGGAGAGGATTTCGATACTGGTAACAAGTTGTTTACCCTTAGTCGTATAAATCCCAACTGCCAGCAATTTCACCTCGATTTCCATCTCAACTTCTTGAATGAGCGGAGCCGGGGCAATTTCAGCCACGGCGTGTGGGGCGGCTGGCGTAGTCACCTCTCGTAAAACGGTCACATCAGGCCGCATCAAATGTTTGTCACCGCTCTCAACCGCTTCATAGACAATCGTCGGTTCTACACTGGCCCGATATTTGGGTCGGATTTGAGGCACAAGTTGGGCTTGAATCATAACAGCCAAAGCGCTATGAAACTCGTGCCAAAACTCTTCATCTTCTAAATAGGGATCCATCCCAGGAAAGGGTGATGGCATGTTAACCTCCTTTTGAAACCCTTATTGATGAAATGTACCACAGTCAGGGG
>CAZWZZ010000281.1:0-7503 GCA_964638395.1 uncultured Caldilineaceae bacterium | reverse complement strand
GGCACGGTCAGCTCCCACTCGCTGGCGTTCCAGGTCACGGTATCGTAGATGTGGGGCGAGACGCCGCGCAAATCGACGCTGATGCCGTACAGGTCGGGCAAGGCCAGGAGGGGCATCTGGGGCAAATCTTCGTAGATGGTGGTGGCCAACTCACACAACAGCACCCGGCGGCGGCTGTTGGGAATGGGCGTGTAGAGGGCATCGAAGACGTCGATTAGCTCCAGATTGCGGTAACGGCTGACGTTGAACCCGGCCACCGGATTGTGGCGGGTGGGGATGGCCCGGGGGTCGAAATAGTTGGCCAGGTAGGGCGTCGGGTCAACACCATAGTAGCCATCATCCCACAGATCGAGATCGAAGTGGCCCCGAATTTCGATACCTTCGTTGGCCCAGGTATCCCACAATTTACCCCCCTCCACCTCCTCGATCCGAAGCTCGATACCCACCTCGGCCAACATCTGGGCGATGAGGCGATGGGCGGTGCGGAGTTGCTCCCCAAATTCGAGATAACTATAGCTACGCAGGCTCAGTGGCGTGCCCTCCTCGGCGGTGGCGCAGCCCCGGCAGACGCGGACGGTCTCCTCCGGGCCGGTCAAGACCCAGCCGGCATCATCCAGCAGCGCGGCGGCCAGGCCGGGGTTATATTCGTAGGGTGGAATATCACAACCGAACTGGTAAAGCTCCGTGTCGATGACCCGGCCTCGATCATTGAAGGCTTCGGCGTTGAGCCGCCCGGCTTCGACAGCCATGCGGATGGCCCGCCGCACCTGTATATCGGACAGAATGGGATGGGGTATGTCGGGGTCGCCGCTGTCAGGGTCACTCAGGTTAGGAACCAGGCGCAGCACGAAACGGGCCGGGTCGGTCTGGAAGACGGTCACCGAGCCGCTGGTAGCCATCTGGATGGCCTCCTCTTCGTTGGGCCACAGCTCGAGGTGGTAGACGCCCCGCTCCAGATTGCGGCGACGCAGGTCGGGGGCCGTCTCGATGTCGAAAATCAATTGGGAGGCCAGGGGTCGCTCCGGGATGTAGTAGTTGGGGTTCGGGGTGAACACGAGCCGCGTGCCGCGAATCCATTGGGCCAAAATGAAGGGGCCGGTGCTTACCGGCTCGAAGTTGCAATCCCACAGGAGCATCTGATCCGTGCGGCCACAGTGATGGGCGGGCAGCACCCCGGTGCCGCTCCCGCCGAATTGGAGCCGATAGTTGGGATAAAAACGGCGGTAGCGGACAATGGCCGTGAACGGATCGGGCGTCTCCACAGCCTCGATCAGATCGAAGCCGGGGGCCCAGATGCCGCTATCCCGCAGCGCTTGCCAGGTGAAGCGAACATCCGCCGAGGTGAACGGCTCGCCGTCGCTCCACAGGATGTCGGGCCGCAACCGCCAGGTGACGGTCAGGCCATCGGGGCTGAGGTCGCCGTTGGTCAGAGAAGGTACATTGGCCGCTAATTCGGGATAATATTGGCCATCCGGCCCCACCTCAACCAGAGCGCCATACACCAACTCCCCAACCAGAGCCTCGTAGCCGGTATCATTTAGATAGGCGTTGAAGCTGGGCGGGTCGATGGGGATAGGCACGACGATGGCCTCCTCTTCGACATCGACGGCCAGGGCCAGCGGCGGCAGAGTCGGCGTTGGGGAAGGGGTCGGGCCGGGGGCCGGGGCTGCGTTGGTAGCCCCGCAGGCGGCCAGCAGCCAGAGCGCGGTGACAGTGATAAGTAGATGGTGAGTTTGTTTGACGATGCAAGATAACATTGGGCACAAAGCTCTTTTAACCAACAGGATTAGACAAGGCTCAATCGATCAAAGTTTGAGGAGGCAGCACGCCGCTGTGCTGCTCCGTTCGGCACGAGGCGTGCCTCCTTAAACTTTGCCCGCACTGAGGCTACTATTGCAAAGCAGACATTGTAACGTCCGATGTTGGGAGTGCAAATCGACCGGCTCAGTTACCACTTTTGTAGGTCAAAACCAGGACAAATCCTTGACAAAATATGCCGATATGTTAACATAGGGGGGGATAGAGGCTCAGGACATTCAAATTCTTGCGCTCCGAGCCGGTTTGTAACCGGCGGGCGCGAACAAGACCCTAAAGGTTTCCATAGATCAGGCCAAACGTGGTCGATTCAAGGTGACGAAGCTGCTTTCAAATAACTTTTAGGGACAAAACCTTTAGGGTCTGGCTCCAAAATGAGAATTGCTACTAATCGTGAGAATTAGTTGAATCCCGTCAGGGTATGGTATAATATGGCTCGTCTTCATCAGTCAGGATGACTTGCCCCTTCAAGAACTGTTTGACCCCACTGCCATACTACCACATCATCTTTAACAGCTTGCGGCGTAATACCGCTCACTCCCAGCCCTAATCTTTGTCAAATTATGGTTTTTGTAATTTAATTCAGTGAAGGAGTAGTCAAATGGATGAATTAGTACAACTCGTTTCTCAAAAAACCGGACTCTCTGAAGAGATGTCCAAAGTAGCCATCGAGACGGTTCTCAACTATCTAAAGGGCAAGTTGCCCGTCCCTATCGCCAGCCAGCTCGATGATGTGCTGGCCGGTAAAGAAGGGGGCGACATGGCCGGAAAATTGGGAGGATTGTTGGGGTAGAAAATAACCTGAAGATGTAGACAACGGAGGCACGCCGCATAAGTCCTGAGACCAAAAGGAGGATTATTTATAGAGAGAATTGTCATGGTAAGCTCTTGGATCTGGCTATCATAAAAATATCTCTATTTTTCAGAGGGAGGTTAATCTCATGCAACAGTATGTCGATTTATTGGTTGGGTATGGTATCCAATTTGGTATAGCCCTGTTAATTCTGATTGGGGGCTGGTTGTTGGCTTTGCTCATTTCATCGGTGGTCAATTCGGCCTTGAAGCGCACCTCGTGGGACAACCAACTTGCCGAGCGAATGGGCATGCGCGAGGGTCTCAACATCGAGGGCATCGCCAGCCGCATTGTTTTCTGGATCGTGATGCTCTTTGTGATTGTGACGATCTTTCAATTTCTCGATCTGCCGGCCGTCACCGGGCCGCTGAACCGGCTTCTGGAAGAGGTCTTCGCCTTTGTGCCCAACCTCTTGGGAGCCGCCGCGTTGATTTTCATTGCCTGGGTCCTGGCCACCGGACTGCGCTTCATCACCTCCAAAGCGTTGCAGATGACCAGCCTGGATGATGCGATGACCGAACAGGTCGGCCTCAGCGGTGAAGGTCAGCCGCCGATGAGCGAAACGTTGGCCAACATTGTCTACTGGTTCATCTTCCTGCTCTTCATTCCCCTGGTGTTGAATGCCTTGCAAATGGAAGGACTGCTTGGCCCGGTGCAGGGTATGATCGACGAGGTGCTGGGGGCATTACCGAATATTCTGCAAGCGGCCCTCATCTTTATCATCGGCTGGTTCGCCGCCCGCATCATCCGCCGCATCGTAACCAATTTCCTGGCCGCCATCGGTACGGATGGCCTCGGTGAACGAGTCGGCCTGACGGCCGCCGTTGGAGGGCAAACACTGTCCAGCATCATCGGCACCATTATCTATTCGATCATCATCATCGTCGTCCTCATCTCCGCCCTGGAAGCCCTCCAGATCGAGGCCATCTCCGCCCCGGCCACCAATATGCTCAACACCCTGCTCGAGGCCATCCCGGCCATCTTCGGGGCGATGATTATCCTGGGCATCACCTACTTTATCGCCCAGTTGGTCTCCTCCCTGGTCACAAATTTGCTGACAACGGTCGGTTTCAATAAAATCTTGAAGCTGATCGGCATCGGCAATGAACCGGGCGAAGGGCAGCGGACGCCCTCTGAAATCGTCGGTTATCTGGTGCTGATCGCGCTCATGCTCTTTGCCACTATCGAAGCCGCCGAATTACTGGGCTTCGGCATCTTTGCCGATCTGATCGCCGCCTTCCTGACTTTTGCCGCCCAGGTCATTCTGGGCATCATCGTCCTCGGTATTGGCCTCTATCTGGCCAATCTGGCCGCTAACGTCGTCAAAAACACCGCCGGTCCCCAGGCCAATTTCCTGTCGCAAGTGACCCGTCTGGCCATCATCGTTTTGACAACGGCGATGGGGCTGCGGCAGATGGGCATCGCCGAAGACATCGTCAATACGGCCTTCACCCTGCTCCTCGGTGCGATTGCCGTGGCCGTCGCCCTGGCCTTTGGCCTCGGCTCCCGCGACATCGCCGGGCGTGAGGTCGAGGCGATGCTTGACCGGGTGCGGGGCGATGATAAAACATCATAGGCTTTAGTTGGCTCGGAGGCGGTTTTAACCGCCGGATGGCTTTGAACTAAAGCGAGCATGGCGGGCAGGGTCACGACCTGCCCGCCTCTGTCGACAGCGGGCGGGAGCGGATAATCAACTACCTGGAGAGTGTATCAATGGGTTTATTATTTTTTACGGATGACACAACACCGCCGCCACAAGACTCATCCCGGCGCAGCCCCCTCTGGATTTTGATCGGGGGCAGCCTGGTCATCCTGCTGATTGGCGTTCTGTGGATGCTCCGCAAAAATCGTGAGGCGGAGCGAGCGTCGACCGGCCCGCTCCTTGAGCCGCGTCCGGTCAAGCCCCCTGTGCCTGCCGCGATCACTGCCCCCCCGGTTGCCGAGCCGGAACCGCCCATATTCCCGGCAGCGGAAACGGAAACGAAGCCCGCCCCCGCTTCCGTCCCCCCGCCCAAGCCGGACAATCTCAAAAAGATCAAAGGCATCGGTCCCAAAATCTCCCAGGTCTTAAATGAAGAAGGCATTTACACATTCGACCAGTTGGCCGAGGCGGATGTGGCCTATCTGTATCAACTCATGGTCGAGCGGGAGTGGCAGATTGCCTCGCCCGAGACCTGGCCGGAACAGGCACGTCAGTTGGCTGACGAGAAGCGTAAGAAACAGCAGGGAGGATCATAGCCGTTATAGGCATCCTGAGTAAACCGAGGCGCTCGGTTACATCGCAGGAGGCCATTGCGCTCTACTGATGACCTGCTTCTTTCTAATTTCCTAACTCACAATCATTCAGGAGAAGAAACAATGTCACCCTTAGTATATGGTTTAATTATCGGTCTCATCATTGGCTGGGTTATCGAATGGGTCATCGACCTGCTCTTTTGGCGACGGGACGATGCCGGGTTGCAGCAAAAATTAGCCGCCGCCGAGTCGAAAAATGAGACCCTCCAAACCCAACTGGAAGAGTGTCAAAGCCGCCAGACCGAAATGGTGCGGGCCAATGGCGATCTCCAACATTGCCGCCAAGAATTGGCCGATGCCGAAAATACCATCGACGAACTCCGGGCACAGCTCAACGAGTTGGCCAGCCAGATACCTGCCGAGACGGACCGGCTGGAGCGGATCAAAGGTATCGGGGCCGTCTTTGCCAAGCGGCTCAATAAGGCCGGTATCCACACCTTTGACCAACTGGCCGCCCAGAAGCCGGAAAAAGTGCGGGAGATCATCAGCCCCGAGGAGTGGCAGAAAATCGAGCCGGAAAGCTGGGTCGCTCAGGCCAAAGAGTTGGCCGAGCAGAAATCGGCCAAGGAGGCGTAAGCCATGATTCACCATCGCACGGCGGATGAAGTCAAACGGTTCGATCTGTTCAAGCTGATTACAGTCATTATTTTGTGTCTACTCTTCATCGTTCTGTGGCCCTTCCGCCCCGACTCGATGCGCCAAACCGCCGAGGAAGAGGCCGGAACTGAGCAACCCGCCCCGGCTGATGATCAAAGCGGGCAGTCTGCCGACCAGGCGGTGGCTGACAGCGAAACGGCGGAAACCACAGACGAAACCACGGATGAGGTCGCCGAGGAAGAAGAGCCTGTCGCCGAATCCGTTCCGGACATCCTGCCGCCGACGCTCAACCCCCTGCCCGATGCCGCCACCGCCGGCGAGACGCTTACCCTGAGCGGAACCGGGCAGCCCGACTCCGAGGTCGAAGTCGTGGTCGATAATCAAACGGTTGGCACGGCTTCCGTCGATAGTCAGGGCGATTGGGCCTACGACCTCCCGCTGGCCGAAGCAGGCGATTACGATGTGAGCGTTCAGGCCGTTGACGCCGCCGGACAGGTCGTCGCCGCCGACTCCCTCCCGTTGAACGTCGCCGCCCCCGCCATCAACCCGCCCACGGTTGAACTGCCCGATTTTGCCGCCCTCGCGCCGGGTGACGAAGCGACGCTGACCGGCACCGCCCAGCCGGATAGCGAGGTCGCGGTCGTCGTCGATGGCGATGTCGTCGGTACGGCCCCCGTCGATAGCGACGGCAATTGGAATTTCATCCTGCCGGAATTTACGCCGGGGCAGTACACCCTCGGCCTGCGAAACATCGACAGCGATGGCAATCTCCTCGCCGAGTCCGAACCGACCAGCTTCGAGTGGCCCGACTTCAACTTACCAGACGTCAGTTTGCCACCCATTGATTTCCCCAACTTCGGCAGGGTGTCTGTCGCCGAGGATGGCACGCTCTCCGGCACGGCGGAACCCGGCACTGAGGTGGAGGTCGTCGTCGATGGCGATGTCGTCGGCACGGCCCCGGTCGATGAGGACGGCACCTGGAACTTCGTCTGGCCCGACTTCACGCCGGGGCGCTACGATGTTGGTTTGCGGAATGTAGACAGCGACGGCACCGTCCTCGCCGAGTCCGAACCGACCACCTTTATATGGCCTGACTTCGATCTGCCGAGCGTCAGCCTGCCGACGTTTGAATTCCCCAACTTCGGCACAGTGACAGCCGCCGAGGATGGCACATTGAGCGGCACGGCGGAACCCGGCACCGAGGTGGAGGTCGAAGTTGATGGCGAGGTTGTTGGTACTGCTCCGGTGGATGAGGATGGCAGTTGGAGCTTCACCTGGCCCGACTTTACGCCCGGACAGTACAACCTCGGCCTGCGGAACATCGACAGCGATGGCAGCGTTCTCGCCGAGTCTGAACCGACATCCTTCGAGTGGCCCGACTTTAGTCTGCCGAGCGTCAGCCTGCCGACGTTTGAATTCCCCAACTTCGGCACGGTGACAACCGCCGAAGATGGTACATTGAGCGGTACGGCGGAACCCGGCACCGAGGTGGAGGTCGAAGTCGATGGCGAGGTTGTTGGTACTGCTCCGGTGGATGAGGATGGCAACTGGAGCTTCACCTGGCCTGACTTTACGCCGGGGCAGTACAATCTCGGCCTGCGAAACATCGACAGCGATGGCAACGTTCTCGCCGAGTCTGAACCGACCGGCTTCGAGTGGCCCGATTTCGGCCTGCCGAGTGTTAGTCTGCCCAGTCTGCCGACGTTCGACTTCCCCAACTTTGGCACGGTGACAGCCGCCGAGGATGGCACGTTGAGTGGCACGGCGGAACCCGGCACCGAGGTGGAGGTCGAAGTCGATGGCGAGGTTGTTGGTACTGCTCCGGTGGATGAGGATGGCAACTGGAGCTTCACCTGGCCTGACTTTACGCCGGGGCAGTACAATCTCGGCCTGCGAAACATCGACAGCGATGGCAACGTTCTCGCCGAGTCTGAACCGACCGG